>JAMCTD010000144.1 GCA_023380995.1 Patescibacteria group bacterium | reverse complement strand
TTTTTAATATTTTTTTGGCTACTTTTTTGGCTTCTTTTTCAACTGCTTTGCCGGCTTCTTTTTTGCCTTCCCCGAAAGCCTCGGCAATTGCGGTAACTAATATTTTAATAGATTTTATAGCGTCATCATTACCCGGCACAGGATAATCAATTTGTGTCGGATCACAGTTTGAGTCGGCAATTGCCACAACTTTAATATTTAACCTATTAGCTTCCCTGACAGCAATATTATCTGAAACCGCATCTACTACAAAAATTGCATCAGGTAAGCTTATAAGATTCATTACCCCGGCGAAATCTCTTTGCAGTCTACCCATCTTCCGCTCCAGCAGAAGTTGTTCTTTTTTAGTATATTTGGAAAGTCCGCCTTTGGATTTTTGCTCTAAATAACTTTGCAGTTTTTTAATATTTTTTTGTATTTCCGAAAAATTCGTTAGAAAACCTCCCATCCATCGCTCAGCAAGAAATGGGGTCTCAAGTTTCCCTGCCAATTCTTCAATAATTGGCCTTGCTTGTTTTTTTGTTCCGACAAGGAGCAAAACTTTTCCGGATTTGCCAAGATCATAAACAAATTCAGCAGCTTCTTTTAGGTATTTTTCAGATTGAGTTAAATCAATAACGGAAATACCCTCTCTGGCGCCATAAATATACGGGCGCATTCGCGGGTTATTCCTTCTAATTTGGTGCCCAAAATGGACACCAGCTTCCAATAATTCTTGTAAAGTAGGCAATTTGTACATGTTTTCCTTATTCTTCTCTATCACCGGTATAGTTTCAGGAAAACCTAAAAGCGATAGATGTTTAATGTTGGTATCTTAACAGGATCAATAAAAGAAAGCAAGATATAGACCTTGTAAAACAAGTACAAAGCTTATTTTTCCAATTCTAAAAATCTATATTTAAATCCTCTAGACTCCTGCTGCTCTGATTGCCAAACTACTCTTTTAAACTCCGAATAATCAGGGAAAAAGGTATCGGCTTCAGGGTTACCCTCTACAATCGTCAGGTAAAGTTTGTCTGCCAAACCTATTGCCTCCTGATAAATCTGCCCGCCACCAATGACGAATACTTCATCACCATCCCGAACTTGTTTGAGTGCCTCATCAAGCGAATGAACAACTACCGCGCCTTCTGCTGAATAAGACAGATCTCTCGTAATGACGATATTGATTCTATCTGGTAGCACTCGGCCGATTGATTCAAAAGTCTTTCTTCCCATAATAATCGCATGTCCGGAAGTTAAATCTTTAAATCTTTTCAAATCTTCAGGGATTTGATAGATCAGTTTATTGTCTTTACCTAAAGCTCTATTGCCGGAAGCAATAGCTGCTACTAGACTAACTTTTATTTTTTTCATAATAACCTCCCGCCACTGTAAGTTCTGCCGCAATTGTAGGATGTGGATCATAGTTTTCCAAAGTTACCAGTTCAGGTTTAAAATCATCAATTGTTTTTAAACCGGGGTCTAACTTAATTTTTGGGAAAGGCCGGGGCTTTCTTTTAAGCTGCTCTTTGACTGCTGCAATATGGTTTTCATAGATATGTACATCCCCAAAAGTATGGATGAATTCTCCCGGTTGGTAACCTGTTATTTTAGCCAAAATTATAGTTAAAAGTGCATAGCTTGCAATATTAAAAGGCACTCCCAAAAAAGTATCACAACTCCTGTGATAAAGCTGGAGTGAAAGTTTCCCGTCTCTTTGGTTAATTTGAAACATATTGTGGCAAATTGGAAAATATGAGGTATCCTCTTTCTTTGCCATTGTATACAGATACTCAGGATTCCAAGAATTAACAATCAGATTTTTGGCATCAGGATCATCTTTTAGCTCCTGTACTACCCATTTGAGCTGATCAATGGTTCTGCCTGTTCTAGTTGGCCATCTCCTCCACATTTCTCCATAAATTCTTGGCAAATTTCCATGTTCTTTGGCAAACTTACTATCAGTTCTCACTTTTTCAATAAACTCTTCTTTGGTTAAAGGTTTTTTTGTTTTTAATCTGTATATTTTATACGGATAATCATCCCAAATATGAACATTATTATCTACCAAATATTTTATATTCGATTGACCTGAAAAAAACCAGTAAAGCTCATGCAATACTCCTTTCCAATAAACTTTTTTGGTGGTAAGGAGCGGAAAACCTTTAGATAAATCAAAACGAATTTGACGACCGAAAACACTATATAAAGCTACATCCGTACCGCGGTCAATTTTCTTAACCCCATTTTTCAGGATATCTCTTAGAAGACCTAAATATTGGTATTCTTCATGTCTTTTTTTGGACATTTCTCCCTACCTTTCTTTTCTTAATGAACTAATTCTATCAAAATGTCCATCACGAGGTTTTAGTTCGTAATGGACAAATCGGCAGAAAGAATAGATTAACAGATTTAGATTGTACCGATTTAGTCCAAACGTCATACTTGTCTTTCTTCTTTTTTAGGACTTATTCTTCCACCTTGATGCTGCCCTCTATATTTTACAGTTTTACCTTTGATCTTATGGAAAACTATGTTACAAATCCTCGCACCCATTTGCAATTTTACAGCGAAAGGGCTCAAATTAGTCAATCCCATCGTCAGCTTTCCTTTGTATCCCGGGTCTGTTTTGGAATTTAAAAGAAGAAGCCCTGCACGGAAAAGAGAAGTTCTCGTGTGTACTATCGGCATCAAGTCCAAAGGAGTGTTGACCGACTCCACTGTTTGAACCAGGTAATATTGTCCGGGCTTTATCACAATTTCTTTTTGAATCTTTTTGTCTTCCAAATACTCTGCTACCAGTTTTGTTTCTACACCTTTTCTCTTACCTAATTTAACATTGTTGTCTGCTTCAATAAAGGCACCACCTTTAACGATCTTGTGAACAGAACCTAACCGCAAATCTATTCCAACACCTTCAGGATTTTTTAAATCTCTTTTTCCAAGATTGTCAATTAGTTTTTCTTTTTTAACTCTTTTTAAAACTTCATCTACACCTAAAACCATAATATTGATAAAAAGGGCGAAGCAAGTCTCTACCGTACGAGCTATTTTTTGCGGCCAGACGAGCCAATTTTCTTTCCCATTAAATTAGATACTTTCGGTAAATCACTTCCCCCATAACGATTATTTGGACTATTTTTATAAGACCACTCTACCGGCGCTTGTAACTTTTCGAATGAAAACGCACAAATTGGCGACCCTTCATAGATAACCAATTTCTTTCCCTTGAGGAAAGTGCCGAATTCCAAAACTGGATGGCCATCCCAACCCGGGTCAAACCTGGCAGCAGTTGAGTGAACCACCACGCCCAGCCTTGCCAGAGAGCTTTTACCATGCAGGTGCCCCACAATATTATCCGGCAAAGTCAATCGCTCACGGGTTGTAGCAATGACAAAATCATGTTCAGTCAAAATAAACGGCTGTCCTGGTTTTAATTCCACTAATCTCATCATCCCTTCCATGTCTTCTTTTGAAGCATACCTGGTATCAATGGTATTTAATCCTGCATCCGTAAAAACCCTTAAGTTTTTTCCTAAGTGGAAATCAATTGTCACCTCATCAACCAAATTTTCCCAGTTCTTTGGAAGAGGCTCAATTTTGATAACACCTTTTTTAATGTGTTCTTTAATAACCCAGTCAGGCAGTGTTCCCAAAATTTCTTTTCCAGTTGCTTTTTTGTGACTTTTTGGCATAAATTTTATGTAACTTAAACTTAACAATTGTATTCAATCCGCCATTTTTTTCAAGTGGGAAAACGCTTCAGCGAACTTTTGCTAATTGGTCCAAATAAAGTCCCAAGTAGTTATAATCATCCTGTATGTATTTATATTCCACATTATCTGTATTCTTAGGGTATGCAACATAGATTGCTTCAATAATTTTTTGGTGACTTAAAAATTGATTTCTTATGAAATTTACTTTATCAGTTAAATTATTAGCGACCACCAAAGCTGTAATTTGGCTTG
>JAMCTD010000143.1 GCA_023380995.1 Patescibacteria group bacterium | reverse complement strand
AGTAAAATCTGGATCGCGGCAGGGGAGGCTCCTTCCTCTGCCAAATAAGTAGCAAAGCCGTGTCTTAAGGAATGAGCACTGGTCGGGATATTGATCCTAAGCTTTTCTCTATATCTTTTTATTCTTTCCTGCAAATAATTTGCGGATAGACGCCTTTGCGCTTTTGCAATATTTCTACCTTTTGTAGGTACGAATAGTGCCTGTTGAGTATCGTTACGCAACCTTAAGTACTGATCCAAGTAAGCTTGTGCTCTCTCAGTCAGATAGACAAACCGCTGTTTACGACCTTTTCCAGTTATGAAAATCCTTCCACTACCATCCAAATCCCTTTTATTTAACCTTAGCAATTCCGAGATACGCATACCAGTCGAAAATAAAACTTCCAGCATTGCTCTATTCCGAGCACCTATTACGGAATCTTTTTCCAGCCTAGACGGCGATTCTATAAGGGAAATCAGCTCATTAAGCTCTGCTACATTAGGATGAGATCTTTCTCTTTTTACCATCTTAAATTGATCAGGAACAATAGGACAATCATATTCCTGATCAATTAAAAAAAGGATATAAGCTCTCACGGCTGAAAGACATCGGTTTATACTGGCTGATGATAAACGAAAGGTAGTTTCTTGATGCAAGGTTGGTGTTTGTCTGGTATTGGAGACAAGATAGGCTTTAAATTCAAAAATCAATCTTTTATCCATATCTTTTATATAGATATTCCTGGATTTTAGAAAATTATCAAAATGCAGTAAGTCTTTTTTATAGTTATAGATTGTTTCAGGGGAGTAATTATTAGTTTGAAGGAAAAGAAAGAAGTCATCAATTAAATCTAAGTTAGTATAATGCGTAGAAGTTTGATCAAATTTTTTACTTTGAGCTTCAGGCAAGCGTGAATCCATACTGAGTATAAGGTTGATTATACTCATAATACCAAGGCTGAGTGCGGCTTGTCAAGTATAAATTTAAGGCTAAGCAATATAATATGTTAAGGGGTTGAAGTAACGTTAGATCGTTGCCAGCGGGAAGATCCTTACGGGGTGAAACCACTAACGCTATGAAGGCATCCTAATAAATGCTGAGCGTGATGAGTGCAAACCTCATTCAACCCCTCCAACTATCACTGAACCAACATTTTCCTCTTTTTGAGACTGGCTAGGCACAAAGCCCTGTAATGCCCCAAAAACGGCTTTTCAGGGGATAAGACGTAGGATAGGTCATCTATAGTTTAGATTGTCACATAGCCCTAAAGATTAGTTTATATAATAATAATGTTAGACAAAATTTGTCAGGTATTTTTTAGACGGGAATTATTGTATTTAAACTACCATAAAAAATATTAAATCCTCTATATTATTCATTCTAATATGAAATCTGATGGCATATAACCACTTCTCCGGTTCTTCTTGATATCTTATATTGTGCGACATCAAAAGATGCGGGGAAGTTTCATAAAAGGTTAGGATAAGAAGATAAGAGTATCGGGTGATAAATCAAAGGAGGAAAGACTCATCATTCTTACCCCAGTTACTCACTTCTCATAAATACTGCTCCCTCTAAAACCTTCGGGTTTCCTTACCTCTGGCTTGCCATTAGCACTTATCCACAATCCATGCCAAACTTGGGCACAACGCAAGGCTGCAGAAGGAGAGAAGGTAACTTAAGCAGGTATTTAAGATCATTTATCCTTAATGTAAGAACGTAGGTGCTCCGAAGGCTTAGATTAGTTTAGATCCCATAGTTTTTGATGCTTGTGCCTGTTAACTATATCATTCCATATCAATCACTTTTTTCACGAAATTATCCTATAATTTTCACAATTTCAAGGTTCTAAACAAGACAAGGGGTTACCCTCTCCTCTTCCCTACCTTGGCATGTTCAACAATTATTTTTATCCGGCCCAAGAAGTTACAAAAAAGCTAACTAAAAGCACCGCAGCACCTATGGCGATATATTCCCAAACCACCCTTTTATTCATCTTGCCTCTTAGTGTGTGCGTAGTAAGTCCCAAAAGCACATACATAACAGATGATAGGGACAACGACCAAATTATTGTAGGACTGGGCCAAAAGGAAAAACTTAAAGCAATCTCCCCCAAAACCAAACTTAATATAAAACTTTGTACAACAATTCCCATCTCAATCTTATCCTCCATTGTAATTGCCCAAAGCACTTGTAAGATTAATGGAAAGCTTACCAGTAAAACAATAATCCCATTCCATAAAAACAATAAATTAAAAGCAAAGATTACGTTATATATGAAGAAGGCTGAAAGCAGTGTAAACAAAAAACTGGCTGTTGAAGCGGCCCTGTACAAAGGAATGGTACGCAGGCTTGCCACATTAAATACATTCTGGGCCAAAAGTAACAAATAAAAAGTTAAACCAAATATTACAGCTACAGGCAGCCTTGTTAACCACCGTACCGGCAGTAAAAAATAAAAGCTGGCTGCAGCCACTGCAAAAAAAGTTGGCAAAATCAAAAGCACAATAGCCTTTGTGGGATTTAATCCTTCCCAAAGAGACCAAAAGGAAAGGATATAGGCCAAAACTGCCAATCCTCCCAAAAAGCGGAACCTTAAATTAAAATCAACCAATTGCGTTGAAATTAGTCCTATAGTTAACAAGATTGAGGTAATAATTATCTTGTGTCTTTTGTTTAAATGCAAAACTGTATCCATTATTTGGCAACTAGTTTGAGTACATGACAAATTGCTATTGCCAAGGCATCTGTTGCATCATCTAAGTGTCCGCCCTTCCAACTTGCTTTAAGCTTATTTTTTCTTCTTCCCGGTGTCCCCAAAAACTTCCTTACCCCTTCATGAACCTGATTCTTGTCTGCCCTTCCTGATCCGGCCACCATTAATTTTACCTGCGGACCAGTATAATCCTGAAACGGAATTTTGTGTTGGGCAGCTGTTAACATAATCACTCCCCTCGCCTGTCCCACCATAATTGCTGTTTTAGTGTTAGCTCCAAAAAATAACATTTCACAAATCATTTGGTCAGGTTTATATTTTTCTATAACAGAAGAAAGCTGGTTATGAATCATATGCAAGCGGTCCTGCATTAATTTATCTTTGGGGGTGCTTATATTGCCGTAGGCGATAAGTTCGATATTATAATCAAACTCGCGGCTTAAAATATCATCCGGTAAAACTCCTAAATAATTGCCGTTTGG
>JAMCTD010000142.1 GCA_023380995.1 Patescibacteria group bacterium | reverse complement strand
TCCGGAGATAAAGGTAATTTAGTTTACGAAGAAGGCAAGTATATTGGTATTACTACAAACAACGTAGCTGAATATACAGGAGTCTTAGAAGCCTTAAAAAAAATACAGGAGTTATTTACACAAAAAGATTTAACAAAAATACAGTTTTACATGGACTCAAAATTAGCAGTTGAACAATTATCCGGTAGGTATAGGGTAAAGAGTTTGCATTTAAAACCACTTATTGAAGAAATAAGAATTTTAGTTTTGCAGTTGGGAGGAGTTGTTTTCACTCACGTGCCACGGGCTAAAAATGCCCAAGCAGATAGATTGGCCAATTTTGCTTTAGATAACAGATAATCATCAGATGTTTGACATCAAACTTGTTGTCTGATAGCTACACTCCGATACCTTTCCTCTCTCTTGATTTTATGTGGTAGAATGCTACGATTTACGCGTGGGCGAAATAACCGAATCTATCAATAAAAAAAATAGCATTTTGCTTTCGCGAAATAAACCTGTGGCTTTAGTTGTGGGGGCTGCAGGATTTTTGGGATCTAATTTAGTTGATAAGTTACTTGAAAAAGGGACACAGGTTATAGGAGTTGATAACCTGGAATCAGGTAAAAGGGAAAACCTCAGGAGAGCAATAGAGCATAAGAATTTCCACTTAATTATCGAATCTGCCGAGGATTTAGAGTTAGATCTTCCCAGGTTGGATTATATATTCATTGTTTCTGGCGGTAATTGGAATTTAGGAAAAGTGCTTGATCTTTTTAAGGAAAATAAGTGTAAATGCCTGTTTATTTCTTCAATTGAACTTTATGATAAGGAAAACAGCGAAGGTGAGTTAGGGTGGCTTAAGGAATCAGAAAGCAAGATTGCCAGGTTTGCCAGCGACCATAACTTAAACGCCAGGGTTTTAAGATTGGGTCCTGTGTATGGTCCAAGAATGCATTTTAATACCCCTGACCCTTTAGTGAGGTTAATACAGCAAGGTTTGACCGGTGATTTACAAAAAGATGTATCTTTGGAATTTTCCTCAAGGGCAGTTTTTGTCATGGACGTGGTAGATTTAATGATCAGGACTATCTTTGAAGGCAGTACTGCGCAGAAGATTTTTGACGGAGTATCTATTTCCCCAATTAAGGTATCAGAAATAAAACAAGTGCTTTTAGATCCGGTTTGGTATGAAAGCCGGGATTTTACGCCTTCTGAGCTACCTCCTTGGCCAACGCCAAACCTAGAAAAATCCGTTAAATTTTTAAATTGGCATCCTAAGAATAAAATTGTTGCTAACTTAAGACACACCTTGGCTTATTTTAAGGACAATGAAATCCACATCCCAAAAGCAGAAAAGGTTCAGGCAGAAGAAAAGAAGGAAGATAAGTGGGATGAGCAAAAAAAGAAGGATTTGGAATTATTCAAACAGGCAGGTTTGACAGAGGAGAAGAAAAATACAAAAAAGAGGACGGCCTTTCCAAAATTCCATGTGGGTTTATCAAAAATATATGTATTTATTGTTTTGGCGCTTGTAACTTATGCTTTAATTTGGCCGGTTTTATTATTTGGATGGGGAATATTTACTTTCCAGGATAAATTTAATTCAAGCCTTAAAAGTTTAGAAAAAGGGGAGTTTGATGAAGCTTTAATCAATATCAGGCAAGCAAAGTCAGGATGGGAGTCTGCCAGATCAATATACGGTAGCCTGGAGCCGGTAAGAAAACTAGGGATTTTTACTTCCGCCTTTGAATCAGGGGATAATTTTGTCAACTTTTCCGAGCTTTCGATAACTTCTTTGGAAAGTACTACTTTAGGCGTTAAGGCCCTTTTACAAGGAATTAAATCTGTGACAGGGGAGACAACTGAGTCTCCTGCGCCATACTTTAGTTCTGCCCAACTGGAGTTAAGTTTGGCCGGTGAAAATCTATCCAAAGCTTATGCGCTTATTAAAGATAAGAATTTTAATACAAATCTTCCTCTTTTTAATAATAAAATAACCAGTCTTTCAGGAAAATTAGACAGGTACAATAATATGGTTGGGCGCTCCCAGGCTTTAAGTAAAATATTGCCTGGTTTGGTTGCTTTGGATGATGGATCGGGTCAAGTTGGCAAGAAGGATTATTTAATTTTACTGCAAGACTGGTTATTTTATTATTAAAATAAGCGCATAAGCTTTGGATGATGGATCGGGTCAAGTTGGCAAGAAGGATTATTTAATTTTACTGCAAAATAATATGGAACTGAGACCCGCAGGAGGTTTTATCGGTTCATTTGCCAAAGTTTCTTTTGAATCGGGTAAATTAAAAAAATTGGTGGTTAATGATATTTATGCAATAGATGGGCAGTTAAAGATTCATGTGGAGCCTCCGAAAGAAATTAAAGAGGATTTAGGCCAAAAAGATTGGTATTTACGGGATTCAAACTGGGAGCCTGATTTTCCCACCAGTGCCAGGCAGGCAGAATGGTTTTATACAAAAGAAACAGGGGAGAGGGTTGAGGGGGTAATCGCTTTGGATGTTTCAGCAATGGAGGAGTTGTTGTCTGCCGTAGGGCCACTGGACCTGAAAGATTACCAGGAGAAAATTACCTCAGAGAATTTATTTGAAAGGGCGGTTTCTCATGCAGAATTAAGCTTTTTTCCGGGATCACAGGCCAAAAAAAGCTTTTTGACAGCTTTAACAAATGAGCTTTTTAATAAAGTTTTCTTCTTGCCCCAACAAAATTGGCCGGGGATTCTGGGGGCTTTGGGCAGGTCCTTAGACGAAAAGCATATCAGTATTTACTTAAACGATCCGCAGCTTTTTTCTTATCTAACTTCGCAAAACTGGGTGCATACTTTACCAAGGGCTTCAAATGCAATTGAATCTGATTCAAACCAGGACTTTTTAAGTTTAGTAGAAGCAAACTTAGGGGCAGATAAAGTCAACTATTATTTGGATAGAAACTATAAACTGGAAACAATAATAGGTAAGGAAGGGGAAATCCAACACAGGCTGCGGATAAACTATACAAACAGGAGCCCTTCTGATGTTTTTCCGGGCGGGGGATATAAAAATAGAATGCGTGTTTATTTGCCGTTTGGCACAAAGTTAACAAGGGCGCTTTGGGCAGAGAGCGATATCACCAAAAATGTAACAGGTTTTGTAGACTACGGTAGATCTGGGTATTCCATGCTTTTAACGCTTGCTCCCAAGGAGCAAAAAACTTTGGTTTTAGATTATGTAGTTCCTATGAAGTTAAAATTTACTGAAAGCGGGCAAAGTTCTCCTGCAAAACAAGCCAGTTATAGATTAGATATCATAAAACAGCCAGGTACCCTAAGGGATCCTTTGGCATGGACAATTACTTATCCCATTAATTTTCAGCTAATTTCCCAACAAACCAAAAAAATTGGCCCGCAAGAGCAAACTATCCAAACAGATTTATCAGTGGACAGAAGCTTTGAGGTGGAATTTAAGAAATGACAAGGCAGTGTACTTCTGATATCATGTTTTGATGGAGAATTTAGGTTTTGTTGCTGCTTTGGGCACAGCTTTAGCTTGGGGGACCTATATGGTCCCTTTTAAAAAATCCCACAGCGGTAATTTGGTTCAGTTTCAGCTATTAATAACTGTGGGAATAGGTTTATCAGGATTGATAGCTGTTTTGATTTTAGGCTATTCATTAAATCTAAATATTTATGGTCTTTTAAGTGGCGTGTTATGGGCAATGGCCAATGCCATATTCTTAGTAGCTGTTTCCAATTTAGGGATTACTAAGGCAGTGCCAGTTTCCTCTTCTTTGGTGATCATCTCTTCTTTTTTGTGGGGTAGTTTGGTGTTTGGTGAAATGCAGGGGATAGCGGTAGGACTTGTGGCAATAGGACTGATTATTGCAGGGGTAGTGCTGATTAGCACAATTGGTAGCAACAATAGCTTGAATAAAAAAAAGGGACTAGTGGCTGCTGTTTTAGCAGGACTCATTTGGGGTAGCCAGTTAGTGCCTTTAAAGGTGGGTCATGTGGCTACAAGGGACTTTTTCTTTCCTGCTTGTTTAGGAATATTGATCACAGGAGCTGCATTCTTTTTAGCAAAAAGAATACCTCTTAAAAAGGAGGCTATTAAAGAGAGTTTGCTGAGTGGGGTAATTTGGAATACAGGTAATTTGTTATCCTTAGTTTCACTTTCTATTATCGGTTTGTCTAAAGCAGGACCAATTAGCCAAGTTTCCACTTTGGTAGCAGTGATTTGGGGTTTATTTTACTTTAAGGAAGTTACTGATGTTAAAGCCAAGCTTCAGGTGTTAATAGGGGCAATCATTCTGTTGGGAGGGGTAATTGTCTTAGGACTTGCTTAAGTGAGCTTAAATGTGGTATCTTACCTTAGCAAAATTATATGGATAGACTTAGTTTAAAAGCTGAAGAAAGAAAAATCTTAGGCAAAAAAGTTAAAAGTTTACGCAAAAATGGGCAATTACCGGCCCATGTTTTTGGCAAGGGATTGGAAACAGAATCAGTTTCTGTGGACGGAAAAACCTTCTTAAAAATTTTTAAAGAAGCAGGGGAGACCGGACTGATTGATTTAAAAATAGGGGCAGAAAAAGTTAAGCCGGTATTAATAAGAGGCGTGCAGTATGATCCTGTTTCAGACCAACTTATCCACATTGATTTCTACCAGGTTAATCTTGCACAGAAAGTTAAGGTAGCTGTACCGCTTATTTTAATAGGAGAACAGCCGGAATCAGTTCACTTGGGCGAGACTATTGTTTTACAAACTCTGCAGGAGCTTGAAGTAGAAGCTTTGCCAACTGATTTAATTGAGAATATTGAAATTGATATTACCTCTCTGAAAAACATTGATGATGCAATTACTGTGGGCCAATTGCAATTTGACAGAAGCAAATTAACAATTTTTGCGCAGGATGATGAGATAGTGGTTAAGCTTGCTCCGGCTGTCACAGAAGAGATGCAAAAACAGATGGAAGAGGCAGCAGCAGAGACTGCTGCAGCAGCTGCTGAAACAGAAGGCGCTGAGGGTGCTGCAGAAGGTGAACAACCTGCAGAAGGGGCAGAGGCTTCTGCTGAAGGCGAAGCGCCTAAAGAAGGTACAGAAGAAAAACCTGCTGAAGAAAAATCAGAGGAAAAATAGATGAGTGGTGTAGAGGGTATTATAGCAAGGTCTGTACGAAGTCCAAAAAAAATAAGTTTTTCTCAAAAGCTCTACAATGAAATTGTAAGACAAGATTATGAATTTGGTAGTTTATCTGTTCAAGATTTGTTTGCCACCAATAATGGTCGAGGTCAGATTATAAGTTTTCCTTCCGCTATATTTGGTAACGCTCTTTTGGCTATGGCAGCTGAAGAGATAGTGATAAAGGTTGTTGGTCGGTGCTTGCATAATCCAAATACCTCTGAAGGAATGAAGCAGGATTTATTAGACGTTCAAGCTCAACTGGAGTTGACTGCTTTAACAATGAGAAGAAGTAGATTAAGGCGTTAATTCTGCGTTTATTTTGCGGGAATTTTAGCCTCAGGCCAGTTAGTTACAATGATGGATTCCTCTTTAGAAGGCAGTTTTTGCCATAATTCCTCAGTTATAAAGGGCATAAATGGGTGGAGTAGCTTTAAACAAACAATAAACACATATTCCAAGGTAGGTTGAGCCTCAGCCCTTCTTTTTTTAGAGCTCTCAACAAAACTGTCAGCAAATTTATGCCAAAGAAAATCATATAGCTCTTCTGTTGCCAAATGCAGCTGATAATTTTCCAAATTTTTAGTTACAGCATCAATAAGCCCGTTTAAATGCTGGATAATTTCTATATCTTCAGGATGGGAAAAATCAGATGAGCTAGCTGAATTTGCTGGCTTAAGTTCATAAATAAACCTGTATAAGTTTCTCAGTTTAGTGGCAAAGTTGCGGAAGTTTTTGCATCTTTGGTCCATAATTTGCCTGGAGGTTTTAGCATCCCTGCCGGGGATGGAATAGCCATATAAAGCCATCCTGGTGCTGTCCACGCCCCATTGGCCTACTAACTCATAAGGATTGATGCCATTGCCTAAGGATTTTGAGAACTTCCTGCCCTGTAAGTCCCGCAGCATTCCATGGAAAAACTGGTTTTTAAAGGGGATTTTGTCTGTAAACCAAAGACCCAACATAATCATCCGGGCAATCCATAAGAATTTAATTTCCGGGGCTGAGGTTTCAAAATCCCAAGGGTAGTATTTTTTTAATTTGGGAGTTTCTTGGGGCCAACCCAAAGTGGCCATCGGCCAAAGCCCAGAGGAAAACCAGGTATCTAAAACCTGATCATCCTGGATCCAGGTTGAGCCCTTACAGGTTTTACAAGATCCTTCTGGCTTTTCCAAAGAAATAATTAGATCCTTATCTTTACCTACCTCATGGTTGGGATTACACTTTTGGCAATACCAAACAGGGATCCGGTGTCCCCACCAAAGTGACCTGGAGATAGACCAGTCGTGAATTTCTTTATACCAATCAGATAGGATTTTTTTATAATTTTTGGGAAGGAAGTTTATTTCATCCATATGCTTTAAAGCTTTCTTTGCTAAAGGTTTCATTTTTACAAACCACTCCTCAGAAATAATCGGTTCAATTACTGTTTTGCATCTTTCACAAACTGGGACAGAGTGGGTAAATTCTTCTTCTTTAATTAAAATTCCTTTTGCTTTAAGTTCAGGCAACATAGCTTCCCTGGCTTCTAGTACCTTCATTCCGGCAAACTTACCAGCCAATTCTGTTAACCTTCCTTGTTTATTAATTACATGTAAGATTGGCAGATTATTTCTTTTACCGATTTCATAATCCAAAAAATCATGCCCAGGGGTAACTTTTTCAGCACCTGTGCCAAATTTGGGATCAACTGCCTCGTCACCAATTACCTTCATCATTTTTGGTCCATTTAAAGTTTGGATTTCAAATTCTTTGCCAATATATTTTTGATACCTTTTGTCTTTGGGATTAACAGCCACGGCAGTGTCAGCAAATTTGGTTTCCGGGCGGGTAGTGGCAATTACCAACGGGCCATATTGCAGGTAGTACAGCTTATCTTTTCTTTCCTGGTACTCCATTTCCAAATCTTCGATTGCTGTTTGGTCTTTGGGGCACCACTGGACAATATAGGCTCCTTTGTAAAGCAGGCCTTGTTCCCAAAAGGTTTGAAACTCGTTTAAAACAGCTTTTTGAACGTTGGGGTCTAAGGTAAAAACTTCCCGCGACCAGTCTGCAGAGATGCCCATTAAGGTCCAGGTTTTATGGAAGGAGTTGTATACTTCATCTTTAAATTGCCAGGCCCTTTTAAACCACTCTTCACGTCCTAATTTTTGTTTGGAAAGGTCTTCTTTTTCCAGGATTTTATTAAAGGTGCCTTCAAATAAAATTCCGGCATGGTCTACTCCAGGAAGCAGTAATACATCAAATCCCTGCATTCTTTTAAAGCGGGCTAGGGCATCCATAATGGAGTGCTCCATGGCATGGCCTAAGTGCAGCTCCCCATTTACATTAGGAGGAGGCATTAACAGGGAATAAGGTTTTTTAGGTGAGTCTGGGTCTGCTTTAAAAAAGCCATTTTCTTCCCAGAATTTATAAATTGAACTTTCATCAGCTTTTGCTTGGTTTGTTTTATCCATGGAGTAAGTATAAGCAAAGTTGAAGCTTGAATCAATTAATAAAGATTAGGAGGCGTAGCAATCTACTTCTAAGATTTCGCCGTTATGACTTGAGATGCCTAAAATTAATGCTTCTCGGCTAGAACCATTCCAGTTAACACCTACTCCTGTTACTATTTCAAAATCTGATAAATTTTCTTGTATAACTTGATCTTTTGCAGAACATAGTGTAAAAAAATTATTTAATAGGTAATTTTGCCTTTGTTTTTTTAAATCTTCTTCTGTTCTTGGGGAATCAGGAGGAAGAGGTTGAATGGCGATTTGTCTAAAAAAGACAACAGCTACCTTTTGCGGATCAACATGATCACATGCAGGTTTTTCTTTTGGCGAAGAACCCTTAGGAATAATAGTAAGGGATCCATCAGTTTGATCCTCGAAAATAGCCAACAAATGGCTAGTTTTGTAGTATCTTCTCCTTCTGATATCAGAAATTAAAACTCCTAGTATTCCTTCATTTGGGTTGGGGTAAAGTAATTTTTGACCATGGAATTGATTAGATGTTTCTTCTGCCTTTTTTTCTACAGCTGATGCTAACTGTTCAAGCAATGATAGTTTATTTTCAGGTGTCATAGGTGAAAGTTAAGGGATGATTATAAACTATAAGCTGTATAATGTCAAACAAGAAGAGATAGATTAGGGTTGGCTTGGGTGGTTAAAGGATTTTTGGCGGGTTTTTGGAAAAAAGCAGCAGAGGCAATCATGGCAGCATTGTCTGTACAAAGCTCTGGTGGTGGCACGTGCAAGGATATCTCTATTCCTAATTCTTTAATCTTTAATCTTAAATCTTCTTGCAGCTTTTGGTTGGCTGCCACCCCTCCTGCAATCATAATTTGATCAATGTTAAAGGTTTGGGCTGCCCGGATAGTTTTTTCTACTAGCACATCTATAATGGCTTGTTCAATAGAAGCAGCTACATCAGCCAGCTCGCCGCGGCTGAAAAAACCGTTCGCGCGACCAGATCGCTCACTTGAAGTTTGTTTCGCGCCGAGTATTTGTCTTAAAATTCCTAAGCTTGATAGTGCGCTCAACTGCACTGCATTTTTTCTAGCTCGCGGCTTCGCTGTCTTCTCATATTCTTTTAATAGGTTTGCTACTGCTGTTTTTAAGCCTGAGAAGGAAAAATCAAAATCTTTGGAATCAATCATGGGTCTTGGTAAAGCAAAAGCACGGGGGTTGCCTGATTTGGCTAATTTAGCAATTTGCGGGCCGCCTGGATAAGGCAAGCCCAAGAGCCTGGCACACTTATCAAAACATTCTCCTGTCGCATCATCCCTGGTTCCTCCTAAATATTGGTATTTGCCATGCTCTTTGAATAACACCAAATCAGTATGCCCACCAGAGACGAGTAGGCCAAGAATTGGGAATTGCGGAGTAGTTGGTAGCTGGTAGTTGGTAGTATTGATCCAATTTGCATAAAAATGGCCAATCAGGTGGTTTACAGGAATTAAGGGTTTATTCCAAATTTTGGATAAAACTTTGGCAGTTTCTACTCCCACAAGCAGCGAGCCAATAAGCCCTGGGCCAAAGGTAACTGCAATAGCGTCGACCGGAGCATGCAGCTGGTTATTTGTAGCTGGTAGTTGGGGAAAAGCTTCAGCAAGCGCTTCAGAAATAACTGGAATAATGGATTTTAGCTGTTGCCTGGCAGCTTGTTCTGGGATTATCCCCCCATATTTAGCTTGCAGAGAAGCGCTTGATGCCACTACATTGGATAAAATTGTTATCCGTTTTCCGTCGTTTGTCAAAACAGCAGCTGCTGTTTCATCGCAGGAGCTTTCAATCCCCAGTATTATTTTAGGAAAATTTGTGTTTGCCATGAGGGTATTGTATCAAATTTAGCATGATATCCTTTGCTCTAGATAATATATCTTGCTTCAGAAGAGCTTTAAGATGTACGTTTGATGGATGGCTTGGGACAGTATTCCCCGTACACATTCTTTTTCTTTGGGGGACTTTCATGATTTTGACTTTTGTGTTTTTAGGTTTTTTGTTAACCATCATTTACAGAAAAAATATGAATTGTCAGAAGGAAATGCCAATCAGGCAATAGGCTCACTTTTGGACTTGACCATTAAAAAACTTCATCAGGCTAAAGCTTATTCCCAACCAGTTGATTATTTAATAAATTTAGTTAAGGCCGCCAAATCAGATATGGAAAACGATGTTGCCCAAAGAGGGGCAAATTCCTTTTATGGGGCGCAAGTGCCTTTTTTAACTCCGGAAGTAGTCACCCGGGCTCAGGAGGTTTTTAAAAGTTATCATGAGGCTATTGGAGGTAAATACAAACCTTTGGTTTTAACTCAAACTATGAAAAAACTAAGGCCTTTTTGGAAACATGTAATAAATACTGAGGCTGAACCTGTGCAACTCTGGGGAGGTCCTGATGCAATTGAATTGGGTGTAGATGGAGTACCGGAGATTATTGACTATAAATATAGAGAAAATATAGAAGATCAGAGTAAGATGGATATGGACTTGATGCCCAAAGTTTATACCTTGCTTTGTGCAAGTGAATTAATGCAATTAGGCTACCCTAAAGCCAGGTTTAAGGTCAAATTTTGGCTGGATCCTTTGGAGGAATCTTTTTATGAGGAATTTGATTTAAGCAGCAGCCCTAATTTAGAGGCATTTTTTAAGGATAAAATCTTAAAGATTTTGCGTACTACTGATTTAAGCTTTTGTGAGAAAGAATTTTGTAAAGTTTGTAAATCTCCTAATAGGGATCAGTGGTTAACAGAGCTTCAGCTTAAAGGATGGGTTGTTAATACTGACTCCCAAGAAACTGCGGATTTGCCCTTCTAATTTGCAAAGGGATTTGAGCCAAAGTGTTGTGCTGGTGCAATCCTCCTTGAGGGATGGATTCAAAAAGTTTGATAGAGGAAATTTGAATGGGTTGGAAATTAGTAACCATGATTTCTTCTAAACCTTCTTCCAGGTTTCTGTTGACTTGAAAATTATTTAGTTTGGCAATGGAAATATGAGGGATAAAACGCCTTTCGTCTACAGGCAATTTTAAAGATTCAAGACCATCCTTGATTCTTTCGCGCACCAGTAGAATTTTATCTATATCACCTTTTACACCTACCCAAAGAACTTGAGGGTGATGGATATCTGGAAAGCCATCAATATAAGCCGGGGTAACTTCAAAAACAGGTATATTTACAGCAGCTTCTTCGATAATATCAACTAAGCGGTTTTGCAGCTGGTCAGGTTGTTCTCCGATAAAGGCTAAAGTCAGGTGAATTTTGTCTAAAGCAGTCAGTCTTGCCTGAGGAATTAATGTGTGCAAAGAGCGTTGAATAGCTTGGAACTGCGGCTTATTTTCAATTGGTATTTCCAGGGCGATGAAAAATCTCATTGTATTTTTAAGCCATTAAACTGGTTTTAATTTTGGACAATTTTTTAAAAATCCAGAACAACGGATCATGGGCATTTTACTGCATTCGTAAGCAGTAACTGTTCCTATACCTTGAAAGATAGTATTCACTTGTCGGAGATTTGGGCATCTAGACTCGAAACCGGGAACATTTATTTGAATGGAATTTTTAACAATCTCATGACCCATAAAAGCCTATTATTAATCATTATCACCTCCCAAGTTTTAATACAAGTCCCTTGACAAGTAAAGCGTTTTG
>JAMCTD010000141.1 GCA_023380995.1 Patescibacteria group bacterium | reverse complement strand
AAACAGCCATACCCATAACAGATAGTACTGCAATAATGGAAATTACCACCAGAAGTTCTATTAAGGTAAAACCTCGTTTTTGGGGCAGCCTCATGATACTATGATCATATCATGGTTATTGGTTTTGATGGGTCAAGGGCGTTTGTGCCTAATAGAACTGGTACAGAGAATTACTCTTATCAGCTGCTTAAAGCGTTGGCAAAAATTGATAAGAAAAATACTTATATAGTTTATATCAGATCCCGCAATAATAAAGAGGAGTGGCCTGATAATTTTCAATTTAAACTTATAAACTGGTCAAGGCTTTGGACACAAGGGGGATTAGCCAAACAAACTTTTAAAGATAAACTTGATGTTCTTTTTGTGCCTGCTCACACACTGCCTCTTATTAAAAAACCAGGGCTTAAAACAGTGGTAACTGTCCATGATTTAGGTTCAGAGTATCTTCCTTCGATGCATCAACTTAAACAAAGATTATATTTAGGTTTTATGCAAAAGTTTCAGCTTAAAACTGTCACAAAAATTATTGCTGTATCAAAAGCTACCAAGGAGGATTTGGTAAAAAAAGTAGATATAGATCCCAAAAAGATTAGTGTGGTTTATGAAGGATATGATAAAGAAAAATTCAAAGTTCAAAATTCAAAGTTCAAAATTGATCAAACCATTAAAAAATATAATTTAATGTATCAAAATTATTTCCTATTTGTGGGGACAGTACAGCCAAGGAAGAATCTTAAGAGCTTGATTTTGGCATTTAATAGATATATTTCCAGTAGTAATCTTGATAACAGACAAGATTTAGGATTTATGAATAATGATTTAAGATTTAAGAATGATGAGATTAAAAATCATCAATCATCAATCATCAATCATCAATTACTGCAATTGATTATTGCAGGCTCCAAAGGTTGGTTAAGTGAAGAAATCTATGCATTACCAAAAAAATTGGGAATAGAGGAGAGGGTAAAGTTTTTGGGGCATGTGCCTGATGAGGATTTGCCAGCTTTATATAGTGGAGCAATAGCTTTAACATTTCCTTCGCTTTTTGAAGGGTTTGGTTTGCCAATTTTAGAAGCTCAGGCTTGTGGCTGTCCTGTTTTAACTTCCAATGTCTCTTCTTTACCAGAAGTGGCAGGAAAGGGAGCAGTTTTTGTAAACCCTGAGAATATTGAAGAGATAGTAGAAGGTATGAGAAAAGTTCAAAGTTCAAGGTACAAAGTGCAAAGTGTTAAGGTAGGGTTTGAGAATGTTAAAAGGTTTTCCTGGGATAAGTGCGCTCGGGAAACTTTAGAAGTTTTAGTAAAAGATTAATTATTGGGTGCTCTTTCTGCAAAAATATGCTGGGCTGCCTGATTCTAAATTAGCGCAAACAATCCATTTAGAAATAGTCTTGCTGAGGCTGTCAGGAGGATTAAAAATAGACCAGTCGCCATTGAAAGTACCGTCACCATTAACGCCGCCTCCAAGGGAATAATCATTGGTGGTATCGCAGTAACCAACACTGCTACCGGCAGGTTTGATGCAATACCAACACTTATTACTTGTAGAAGAAGAGCTGTCTCCGCAACCAGTTTTATCTCCGACATTGACGCTTGTCGCTAAAGGATCATAGGGGATTTTACCGCTGGAAAATTGGATATCATCTAAATGTTGGTAGCCTCTCATCATATTTTTATTAGCTTCCAAGGTATTGGCTATAGTATTGATATCTGCTTTTCTTTTGCTGTCCCTGGCTCTTTGTTGTATCCCGCTATATACAGCTACACCTATGACAGAAAGGACGGCAATAACAGAAATTACCACTAAAAGCTCAATTAAAGTAAAACCACGTTCAGTTCGCATGAACGTGGTAAATCCTTTGGGTTCATTTGAGGCAGGCTTCATATATACAATGTACCATTGATCAGTTTCAAAAGCTATTAAATTAAAAATTGGAAACTAGTTAGAGGCAGCTGGTTGAAATAGAGAGGTTTTGGATTTTAACCGTGGTATTGTAGGTTGGCAGGCGAATTGAAAAGTAACAGAGGGCTCCCCAGGAACAGCCGTTGGTAATAGAATCAGTATAATTGTAGGAGTACCCTGCAGTAATTCCAGGAGGAGTGGAATTGACTGTAGCAATGTTATTATCGCGGTTACCAATCTGGAAAGAATTATTGGCAGAATAAGTAAAAGTGATTTTATAGGTATAGCCTTGTTGAAATTGAGCTGTCTGGGCAGAAGGAACTGGTGCGTTGCCATGATAAGCCCATGCACGATTGCCACTAACAACAGAGGAAAGAGAGATAAATTTTAGAACATTACTACCCCCAAAATCGGAATCAGGGCCAGCTGCCATTTGAGTGGTGGTTTGTACATCATCTGGAATTTGCCAACCATCTGTAGAAGTAGAATTATATGTGGAGGAAGTCATTAAATTATCACAAGAGCTGGAGCTTCCAACACCTATTATGCTGGCACCATAACCTGAAGCAGGAAGAGCAGCATCATTGGCACCTAGATCACCTTGCTGAGAAAGCTTACAGTAACAATTAGTTGATGGTGTGTTGCAAATTGGGTTAGAGGAAGCATCTAAAGAGGCGCAAACCTTATATCCAGTGGCTGAAACAAATCGGAAATAAGCGTTATCTCTTGGATCTTTGGGAATAGATCCAGATGTAAAATCGCCATCTGTGATTTCTTGATATTGGGTAAGGTATTTTCCTTCGTATGCTTTGGCTATGGCATCTATATCTGCTTTTCTTTTGCTGTCCCTGGCCCTTTGTTGGATCCCGCTGTAAATAGCAATGCCCATCACAGCTAAGATACCCATCACAGCAATTACCACAAGCATTTCTATTAAGGTAAAACCACGTTCATGTAAACTGAACGTGGTGAATCCTTTAGGTTTGTTTAAATGGGCAGACATAGTACAATAAGTTTAGTTCTTAATAATACAATAGCACAATTATTATGAAAGTTAATATACTAGGTGTAAATATTGATAGTGTAGATTTGGCTCAAGCATTAGCTTTAAGCAAGGAGTGGATTGCAGGTCCAGATAAGCATTATATTGTTACTCCTAACTTGGAATTTATTTTAGCTGCTCAAGCTGACCCTGAATTTAAAAGGATATTAAACAACGCAGATTTGGCCATACCTGACAGTTCCAGCTTAGGTTTTTCTTCCTGGTTATTAAAAAAGAATATATTAATAAGGTTATTTTTATGGCCTTTATTCTTCCTTCCATTAAAGCAACTGATGCACTTTGAGAGAGTCTCCGGAACAGACTTAGTGGAAGCCATTTGTAAGCTATCAGCAGAAAAAGGCTTTATAACAGGCTTTTTAGGAGGGGGAGAAGGGGTAGCAGAAAAGTGTGCAGAGCGCTTACAAAAAAAGTATCCAGGACTTAAAGTTGTGTTTGCTAGTGATGGAGGTAAAATAGATGATGGTGGGATGGGAGATCTTAAATCTGTTCCTCCAGTAGATATTCTTTTTGTGGCTTTTGGTCATATAAAGCAGGAAAAATGGATTGCCAATAACTTAGAAAAGATTCCGGTAAAATTGGCAATAGGAGTAGGAGGAGCATTGGATTATTTGTCCGGTGATGTACCTAGGGCGCCATTGTGGTTTAGGAGTTTGGGGTTT
>JAMCTD010000140.1 GCA_023380995.1 Patescibacteria group bacterium | reverse complement strand
AGAATCAAACTCCTTGTTGCACTAAAAGAGAATGTTTCATTTCTAGGATCAATTGTTGATACTATTTCTGACATAATTCTTGGAGCTCCTGAAGTTATCTTACACAGGCTGCCAGAATTTATCAAATTGTTCCTATCTGACAATCTTGCCTGGTTTAGTTTATGTTTTAGGACTGAAAACTGTATAAGTATGCGTATCAGAAATTGATCAGCAAAATCAATTAGCTACCAGGGTCTGAATGTTCTTCAACATAACCGCCAGTAAAGTGAAAAGTCCGAGGATGTTTGAATGCTTTTTCTAATGCCACATCAAAAATATTGACGTTATTTCTCCATGTTCTTTCAGGAATACTAGAGCCACCAAACAAACCTGCGTTGACATGAATTGTTCCTTTTGGAGTACACTCCACTGCGATAGATTTTGCTTTGCATATATCCCAACTTATCCAGTATTTTTCACCTTGTTTTCTATCTTCACCTATCTTCTTTACTTCCCAATAAATCATGACCATCTTACTATCAACGTCTCTTTTAAAATACTGACGGCTATCAACATCATCCCTACACGTCCTTTAACAACAGAAGCAAGTCTTATAAGAAGATTTTCTACGTTGCTTTCCTGCAAATAATTTACTGCCTGTTGGCTTCTTTGCTGGTGCAATTCTTGTTCCCGAGCCTCTCTTTGACTCCTTACTTGTGCTTCTGTTTCTCTTTGTTGTTCTAATCTCTCTATAAATCCCATAGGGAATTTATATCATATTTTGGAACTGGAAACAAATAAATTTAGTGTAAAAGTTCAACTCCCGTTAGGATATAAGGTTATAGGATGTGGTTTCTGCAAAATTCAGCTGGTTTATGAGGCTAAAATTCACAAAGTTCAATCTTTTTGTCTGGAGCGGGAGAGGGGACTTGAACCCCCGACATCCTACTTGGCAAGCAGGCACTCTACCACTGAGTTACTCCCGCGAAACTTGTAGTATTATAACATGCGTGTATCTTTTTTAGTAAGACATTTTTGATATAACTTAAGCCAAGTAAGAATTTTTTCTTTAAGCTCTCTGCTGTAAACTTCAATAGAACACATCCCAAACGATAGACGTTTTGTTGGATGCTTCCCGACAATTACCGCAGATGTTCTAAATTGTGATAAAGGAACCTGTAGAAATTTACTCCAGAATTTTCTATAATCTGTGTCTTTTAGATCAGGATAGAGGATTAACTTAATTATAATTTTCTCTATCGGTACAGATAGAACCTTATCTAAGAAAGAATAAAATATCTTAATCATCTCCGGATCGCTGTTCGTAAGCCTGACTATTCCGTTTTTAATCACCTTATCTCCTTCACCCCAATAAAGCATTAAACCTACAATAAAAAGTTCATTTTCTCTCAGTCCTGAAAATTCCTCGATAGCATCTCGTCGACATTTCTCATGCCATTTTTCCCATTTATTTTTATTAGCTAGAGCCATTGCCTTTAATTGAGGTCGGGCTAATATTTGAGCCTTCTTAATTAGGTTTCGTTTAATCTCTTGTGACCACCCATTATTCCTAAACCAGAGATGAAGAGTGCTTTTTGGTATGCCGAGTTCTTTATAAATCTCATTGTAACTTTTACCCTCACGGCGAAGTTTTATTGCTAGATGACGATCTTTACGCATATAAATGAACCATTGAATATATTAATTTTAGAGTAACATACTGAAGTCTAGTTTTGAAGAATTGAAAAGTGCCGCAACCCAGAATCGGACTGAGATAACCTGTTCTTCAGACAGGCGCCTTGACCACGTTGGCAATTGCGGCTTCTCGTTCCACTCGAAGTAAACTTCTGTTAAGCTTCAAGCAAACTAGGAAATTTTATCATGAAAGAAAGCTCGTGTCACTTCTTGAAAAAACTAAGAAGAATGGTAAGAATTATTGAAATAACAATTGAAGAAATAATAGGGATATAAATTCTAAATCCAAATTTATTAATGTAAATATCTCCTGGAATCCTTGGCAAATTAGGCATGATGTTAAAAAGTAAACCTAAAAGTAGAAATATCATACCTAAAAATGTAAATAATTTGCTTATATCTGGCATATGTGTGGATCCCAATTTTTATTGGGATAACCCGCTTTACCCGTCACTTTACAGTCACGCTTTTAGCAATATTCCTGGGCTTGTCTACATTATGTTTTAGTTCTACTGCCATGTAATAAGCCAGAAGCTGCAAAGGGATTATATTCATAATAGCAGAAGTTTCCCCTGTATTTGGAACTGGAATATAATGATCAAAATTGGACAAGGGTTTTGAAGAAACACCAATTACTGTTGCCCCTCTGGCTTTAACCTGGCTTACAGCATTAATCACATCATCATATGCCACATCCTCTGAAACCACTACCACCACAGGTACGCCTTTTTCCATTAAAGTTATAGCATAGTGTTTTAAATCTCCTGCAGGAATAGCGTGGGCATGCAAATAAGACCCTTCAATGATTTTTACCATGCCTTCTTTAACAATATTAAAATTTTGATATTTACCCAGCAAAAAGATATCTTTAGAACGTGATAAGCTTTTGGCCAAATCCTTAATTTTTTCATGGTTTGTGCCTAAACTTAAATATTCTGTGACAGCTTCTGATAAAGCTTTTAAATTATTAATACCTTCTGCAGCTTTTCCTTCTGTAATTTTGGAAATTAAATAACCCCAGACAATTTGGGAAGTAAAAACTTTGGTGGACATCACACAAATTTCTGGTCCAGCAAGGGAGGCAAATTTAAAATCAGAAATCCTGCTCATTGTGGAACCTGGCATATTTACATAAGAGGCAATTTTTAAGCCTTTATCTTTGGCAATTTCCAAAACTTCCAATACATCAGCAGTTTCACCACTTTGTGAGGGGGCAATTATCAAATCATCTTTGTGAATCAGATCATAATATTCATAAATATCTGCCCCAATCACACTTTCTGCAGGGATTTTGGCAAAAACCCTAAGGTAAAAAGCAATTTGGGAAGCAGCAATACCGGCAGTCCCAGAGCCAATGGTATAGACATTCCTGGCTTTTTTTAGAGCTTTAATAAAATCTTCATATATTTTAGGATCCTGGTTTATTATCTGGTTTATCACATAAGGGCTTTCGTGAATTTCTTTGAGCATAAAGTGGTCATAACCTTCCTTATCAACCTTGCTGCTGTGGAAATTAATTTCTTCCAAATGATAGGGGAGGGATTTATTTGTTTTAATTTCTGAAAGGGAGAGTTTGTTGTCCCAAAAAACCATCTGGCCATTTTCCACCACAATAATTTTTTTAACGTGCGGGGCAAAAGATAAGGTATCTGAGGAGAAAAACACTTCCTGATCATTCATGCCCACCACTAAAGGAGAACCATTTCTTAAAGCTAAAATTTCACCATTATTCATCAGCACAATAATGGTATTCCTACCTTCCAGCTCTAAAAAAGCCTCTCTTACAGCTTCAATCATATTGTCTGACAACTTTAATTTATCTTCTATAAGCCTAACGATTACTTCTGTATCTGTTTCTGATTCAAACTTGTAGCCTTTTTTAATTAAATCACCCTTTAATTTTTGATAATTTTCTACAATCCCGTTTTGGGCCAGACAAAAGCTTTTATCAGAAGAAAAGTGAGGGTGGGCATTGTTTTCTGAGATACCTCCATGAGTAGCCCATCTGGTGTGGCCAATACCTGTGTAGGAATCAACTGTTGATAGCTCAGAATCCAAATTTACATCACCAATTGCACCTATATGTCTTTCTACAATTAAATTTTGAACTTTGAACTTTGAACTTTGAACTTTTAATGCAATCCCCCAAGAATCATATCCTCTATATTCCAGCCTCTTTAAACCCTCTAAAATAACCTCAGAAGCATTTTTAGGACCGCTGTAACCAAATATTCCGCACATTGGGAGATTATATCAAAAATTTCCTGTCTTTTATCTAATTAATTTGTGTGTTATTCTTTTTCTCATGAGTGATGCACAAGAAGTTTGTCCCAAGTGCAATTCCCCTTTGGGAGAAGTAACAGAAACCCAAACAGGTAAAAAGCTGCAAAGATGCAGTAAGGGCTCTTGGAATAAGGAACTTAGAAAAAGTGAAGGTTGTGAATATGTTAAGTGGTTAATGGTTGAACCTATGCAGTTGGATGAAAAGTGTCCTAAGTGTGAAAGCCCTTTGATCCTGCAGGTCACCCGTTTTGGCAAAAAGATGAAAAAGTGCTCCAAAGGAGGGTGGGACAAGGAAGCTAAAAAAGCTACAGGTTGCGACTATGTTGAGTGGTTAACAGGAAAAACAGAACCCCTGGATACAGATTGCCCAACATGCGGGGAAAAATTGGTGTTATTTACCACCAATGCTGGAAAAAAGATGGAGAAATGTTCAACTGCAGGTTGGGATGCAGCAAACAAACAGGCAACAGGATGTGCTTATATCAGATGGCTAAAACCAGGTGAAGTCCCAACCTCAAATGCTGGTGAAGAATTCCTCCCCCCAGAACCCCCAGCATCCTAACACTATTAAAATCAGTTCTTGTCATCAAAGACACAAAGGAAATATTTTATCTTGAAAGTATATAAAGTTCTTCTATTTAATATCTAATTCTTGTTACGGGAGGAAGACCTAAGTTGAACTGTAAACTACCTACTGTAAATAAATGATGACCTTTTGGTTTATGCCCATGTCCAGGAAGATGGTAATGAGAAGAGTCTGCCCGGCCATGTAATTCCCCAGCTACTCTTGAGATAATCCCTTTGTTGTTTCCCTCAAAAAGATTTTCTTTACTCAGACGCATATAAGTTAAAGGTATCACAGTGTTATCCCATAAGCAAATATATGCAGCTTAGCTAATCTACAGTTAGTTATAAAATCATCTTGAGAAAATATATAGTTCTTCTTCTGCCCTTGTTACAGCTGTATAAAGCCACCTTTTCCAATCCTCATCTGTCATTTGCTTAAACCTTTCCTCAAAAAGGATAACCCTTTTTGCTTGTGAGCCTTGAGCCTTATGCACTGTTAGGGCATATCCAAAATCAAATAAATCTCCTGCCATAATTTGTGATCTTTTTTCAGTAAAATTCATTGGGGTTTCACAGTTAAATTGCTCAACAGAAATTAAACCATGATAATTCCCATCCTCACCATCCATCCTAATCTCTGCTTCATACCATTGAGTATTTTTCTTCTTGATCCTGATAATTGTTCCCAGCATCCCATTATAAATCCTTTCTTTATGATTATTCCTTAGACAAATAACCCTGTCTCCGCAGGTAGGAGTAGGTGATTCAAACCCCAAAGCATCCCGTATGTGATTATTTAACTTTCTTCTGGTGGAATTGTAACCACAAAGGATTAAAGTCTCATTATTAAAATTAAGCAGCATTTCTCCCATTGTTTCTTGGGTATCAAAATCCTCAGGGGAAAATTTCCTCACCCCTTTGGAATATTTGCCACAACGGATTAATCCAAATTCCCTAGCTTGAATTGATAAACCAATAATAGGATTTTGCCTGGCCTGGCGGTGAATTTGCTCAAGCCTAAGCTGGGGCTCCTGCATTAAATTAAAACTGCCTTTAATTGGGGGAAGTTGACCATGATCTCCAACTACAATAATTGGCATTTTGTATGATAAAAGGTGAGCCCAGATCATTCCATCCACCATAGAGGCCTCATCAACAATAATTAAATTACATTCAATTTCCTCTTTGGTCTGCCAACCAATAATTACTTCTTTTTCATTAACAATAGGGGAGTAAATTAAAGCATGGATGGTGCTTAATTTTAATAATGAGACTTTAATCCTTTGTGGTTACAATTCCACCAGAAGAAAGTTAAATAATCACATACGGGATGCTTTGGGGTTTGAATCACCTACTCCTACCTGCGGAGACAGGGTTA
>JAMCTD010000139.1 GCA_023380995.1 Patescibacteria group bacterium | reverse complement strand
TACCTGAACCATTAATTCCAGCAATGGGTTTTAAAAATGAAAAAGACCATCCGGAAGTTGCTCCTTCGCAATTTGAGTTGAACTTTAGCTATACGGAAGTAATCAGGGCTTGCGATCAAATTCAACTTTATAAATTAGTCTGCAGACAAGTAGCTAATAATTTGGGGTTAACAGCAACTTTTTTACCAAAGCCCATTGCTGGAATTAATGGTTCAGGTATGCACACCAACTTTTCTCTAGCTAAGAATGGAAAAAACATCTTTTATAAAAAGGATGGACAAGATGGATTATCGGAATTTGCTTGGGATTTTATCTTAAAGATTTTAAACCACGCTCCTGAAATATCCTTAGCGTTTAGCTCATCAGTTAATGCATACAGAAGATTAGATCCACACTTTGAAGCTCCAAATCAAATTAAGGTTTCACCAATTGATAGAGGGGCAATGATTAGGATCCCGATTGGTAATGAGAAAACGGCCAGGATTGAAATTAGGGCTGTAGCGCCTGATGCAAACCCATACCTCGCACTTTATACAATTATCAAGACTGGACTGGAGGGTAAAAAATTAAATCGCCAGAATAATACCAGAGAACGCCTTAGATTTTTACCTGGTACTATTCATGATGCGATTAGGTTATTTAAAGCAAGCGATTTTGTTACAAGAATTTTAGGGGAAGAAAATAAACAAAAATATTTATCTTTTAAAGAAGCAGTGGCAGATAGAAGTCCTGAAGAACTTGGGAAAAAAGTTAAAACATCGGAAGTTATTTATCATCACGAAGTGACAAATCAGGTGCTGTGGAGCAATTTCTAATGGAAAAATGTGATTCACGTCCTACTCAGGAAGAGATTGATTATTTAAATAAACAGGCTGGACAGGATAGAGACGTGGCCACTTACAAAGCTATAATGGGAAAGATGGGGAGTGAGCTCACTTATGCTGACTTCTTGGATTTGTTTAGAGGGGGATTGAGATGGCAGTTGGACCAGGACCCCAGAACGCTTACTCCACATATCCAAACATTGGGTCTGTTAAATTAGTATTAGGAACTTGGCAACTCTTTTGGATAATTTCTTTCGGTGGGATTTTAACGGGTGGGATTATACCAATATGGCCAAATTTTTGTGTCACTTCATCTTTTGACAACTCGTCAGGTATGACGATATTGTAGACGGGAACTTCCAAGGATGGGTGCACCAGATGTTGGTTTTTCAGATAGAAGAAGTAGCGGAAGCCGGTGTTTTCTCCGGGGGTTGTTATATAGGAAATTCCGATGCAGGGAAAACCTTTTGCTTTGGCATCAGCAGTTATAAATTCGACCACTCCTTTTCGTTCTACGTAGTCCTTCTTATAAATATAATCAGTTACGAAATGATATAAATTCTTCGCAAACAATCCTCCCAAAATCAAAATTACCAATATTTTGCCTATTTTTTTCTTGCCAATTACACTAAATGTTAGACCCAATAAACCTACAAAAATAATCTCAATGCTGTATAGATAATATTCGGAAATTAAAGAGGAAGATAGTGTAAAGAAACCGATTACACCAATTATCATAGCTGTTAATGGAATAACCTCTTTCTTTGTCAAAACTTTTTTCTTAATTAGGAATAAACTTAATGATAATATGGCTAATACGAAGACTGGTTTTATTATATCTGGTAAAGAGTATGGAGAAAAAATTAAATTGTTGATATTTGTGTTGATTACCCTGAATATATAAATTAATTTTGTAATTCCTGTTCCTCCGCCATGGCTTGAAGTAAAATTTTCTATTAAGCTGCGAGTTTGAATAAAATTATGTTTGACTTCAAAAATGATAAGGGGTAGTGTTGTAGCAAAAAAAGCAGCAAGGAACCAGAAAATTTCTTTAAGTTTTGGCGATTTTCTTGAAACAAAAAAAGCAAAGGGAATAGCGAAAAGAGTCGGTAATAGGGCAATATGGATATCCCAAATGAGTCCTATTAAAATTCCAAGCAACGGAAGTAGTGTAAAATTACCCCTTGCTATTTGAATAATTGTATAAAAGTACCAAACGACCCAGAGATTTGTTGGGGTACTGGGGACAATTCGTCTGTCAAACGCAATCCATGTCAGCAAAATTGAGTGTAAAAAAGCGGTAATGAAGCCTGCAGTTCTACTGAATAATTTAGAAAAAACCAGGTAATAACTTAAAGTAGTTAATATCCCGATTATGGTTACAGGAACAAGAGCCCCAACCGGGTCCATTTTAAACAAAAGAAAAAATGGAACAAGCAAATAATAGAAAAAAGGGCCGATGAAAATTCCTGGGGCAGAAGTTAGCTGTCCGATTAATCTTGGGTGGTGATTGACAACCATATCTTTGACGATCCAATCGAATAATTCTGCATCATGTCCGTATCCGTACCTGTCAACTATTTGATAAGCTCTAAAAAATAAACTGATAAGTAAGATTGCCCCTAATATCAGCAGCGTAGTTTTCTTCATCATTAAAGAATAGTAACAAGTTATATTTGAATGTGCAATCAGATCCTGATAAACTTGAGGCCATGAAAATTAATGCAATTAAAACCCGCAAATTTTTGCCGCCAAAAGATGATCTGTGGGATTTACTTTCGGGAGTAAAGTTTTTAAAAGAAGACTCAGTAGTAGCAGTAACGTCCAAAGTGGTGGCAGTCGGCGAAGGCAGGTGTATACCACTCAATGAGATAACTAAGGATGCGCTGGCAATACAAGAGGCAGATAGATATATCCCCAGAGAACTGTCTCCCGGGGGGCACATCTTGCATACAATCAAAAATAATATGCTGATAGCATCCGCGGGAATAGATGAAAGCAATGGTGCCGGTTTTTATATTCTTTGGCCAAAAAATCCGGAACTTTCTGCAAGAGCGATTTGGGAATTCTTAAAAAAGAAATTTAAGATTAAAAATCTTGGGGTGATTATCACCGATTCAAGATTAGTGCCGCTCCGAAGAGGTGTAGTTGGGATAGCTATTGGATATTTTGGGTTTAAACCTTTTAAGGATTACCGCCAAACCAAAGATATTTTCGGCAAATTCTACTGGTTTTTTAACAGATTCTCCTACTTCAATGAAACTTGCCA
>JAMCTD010000138.1 GCA_023380995.1 Patescibacteria group bacterium | reverse complement strand
AGCCAATTATGAGGGGGATGTGGGTATGCATATTGCTAAAGCTATTTATGCCCTTTTGCATATTTCTCCATTTAAAGAAGAGATAGATAATGTGAAAGGTATTTGGGATAGGGTTGAACTGCTTGGTAAGGCATATGCTGCCGGAAGCAAGGCATTTGAGGAAGATGGGGAGGCTCAAAAAACCATCAAGGATATTAATTTCTTGGTATATGCTGCAGCTCAAAGGTTCCAACAGGAAAAAGGTGCGCAATCTTCTTCAACTGATTACCTTAAATTTGTCAGCGGCAGGACAGAAGAGGTTGATAGGGTTTTTGAGCTTTGGAAAGAGACCCGGCAGTGGAGTCTAGACTATTTTGAAACAATTTATAAGCGGGTCTATACACATTATGACCGTTACTATTTTGAGAGTGAGTGTTTGGCTGGGGTAGATTTGGCAAAAGAAGCTGTTAAAAAAGGTATTTTGGAAGAAAATGAGGGTGCGGTTATTTTTAATGGCAAGCCTTACGGCCTGGATACCAGGGTATTTGTTAATAGCCTGGGACTTCCTACGTATGAAGCAAAAGAATTAGCTTTGGCAGAAAAAGAATTTAGCGAGTTTGGAAATCTTAATAAATTGATTCATGTAGTGGGACCGGAACAGGCCAGTTTTTTTAAAGTTACATTTAAAGTAGAAGAACTCTTAGATCCAAAAAAATATACAGATAAGCAATACCATCTAATGTATGGATGGGTTAGACTTAAAACTGGCAAAATGAGCAGCAGAACAGGGGATGTAGTTTTAGGGCAGTGGCTTTTGGATGAGGCAAAGATGAGGATTAAAAAAGAATTTCCTGATATGGATGAGGAGACTTTAGAAACCGTGGGTGTGGGGGCAGTCAAATACTCGATGCTGAAGTTTTCAACACTATCAGAAATTAGTTTTTCGTTTGATGAGTCAATTTCCCTACAGGGAGATAGTGGGCCATATGTGCAATATACATATGCCAGGGCCCGGTCAGTTTTACGCTCAGCAAATTATGACAGTAAGGCTGTTGAAAGTTCCGGCAACTTAGAAAAAGAAGAAAGGGAAATTTTAAGGTTGATTGAATATTTTGAAGGCATAGTAGAGGAGGCAGCCACAAATTATGCTCCCAATATTATTGCTCAATATTTAACCAATTTAGCAAGGACTTTTAATTTGTTTTATCAAAAGCATAGAATTATTAATGCAGAGGAAGGGAAGAAGGATGGGCGTTTGGCTTTAACTTATGCAGTGGCTTTGATTCTAAAACAGGGACTTTATCTTTTGGGAATAGAAGCGCCAGAGAAGATGTAGAAAAGAGGCGTATGTTTAGGAAAAAGCATTATCAAAAAAGATCACCTAATATACTGTTTGTTATATTTAGACTGATTTTGAGTCTGGTGATGTTTGTAGCACTATTAGGTGGAACCTATGCTGCTTATAAACATTTTTCCGGTTTGGATCCTTTAAAATTAGATCCTCAGGCAGTATTTAACAATTTATTGTCAGCCAGGACCCCGCAACAATTTAAAGATGTTTTATCCTCATTTAAACTCGATCCAAAGGTATTGGGTAAAGTAGTTCCTACGGAAAAAAAGCAGCCTAGTTTGGAAACTCAATCAGCCTCAACAAGCTCCAGCCTCGTATTCAAATTCCTGCTTGTGGCAGATTCTCATAACGACAATGATGGTTTGACAAAAGCTATCAGCCAGGCTGTAAAAAATTATCCTGATTTAAAGTTTATTATTGGTTTGGGAGATTATACTGATACCGGGACTATTGAAGAATTAAAGAATGCCAAAAAGGTATTTGACAGCTTTGCTTTAAGATATTTTTTGATACCGGGAGACCACGATCTTTGGGATTGCAGAAACAGAGGAGTGGTGCCAGTATCTTGTTTTAAGGAAGTTTTTGGTCCAGATTACCAAGCATTTACCTTTGAGAATATTGATTTCCTGCTTGTGGACAACAGCGATAATTACACAGGGTTTAGCAAGGAGCAATCAGAGTGGATTACCCAGGAATTAGAAAAAACCAAACAGGAAAAATTCAAGGGGATTTTAGTATTTATGCACGAGCCTTTGTACCACCCTTCTTCTGACCATGTGATGGGTTGGGTAGAAAAGAACTTAAAGCCACAAGCAGGAGGATTAATTTTTCAACTAAAGGATGCCAGTGTTAGCAAGGTTTTTGCTGGAGATATCCACTATTTTTCTGATTATACAGAACCTAAGACAAATTTACCTATGGTAACAGTAGGAGCTGCTGGTATCCAAAGAAATCCACAAACTCCCAGGTTTGCTGTAGTTTCCATATTTGAGGATGGGAGTAATAAGGTGGAGGATGTGGAGATTAAGTAAGAGTTGGCACTGGACTAGTATTGTAATTGTAAGATATAATGCTTTGAATATGTTGCAGCAAACTTTAATTATTATAAGAACCCTTGCTTTGCAAGGAACCTTGAAATAATTAATTTTTTATTTATATGAAACAGAGGACATTAATTATTATTAAGCCTGATGGAGTAAACAGAGGCTTAACTGATGAGATTATCAAAAGATATGAAGCGGTAGGGCTTAAGGTGGCTAAGAGAAAAGATATCACAGCTCCGCTTTCCATAGTGGAGAAACATTATCCTGAGGACCCCGAGTACTTGCGTTCTATTGGAGAAAAAACCATAGCTGCAGGCCAAAAAGTAACTTCTGCTGAAGACCAGGGAAGAAAAGTAGTAGGCTGGCTTAGGAAATTTATTACATCCGGGCCAATTGTAGTAATGGTTTTAGAAGGGGAGGATGCAGTAATGGTTGCCAGGAGAACAACTGGTTTTACAGACCCTGCAACAGCAGAGAAGGGCACAATTAGAGGGGATTTAGGAACAGACAATATTCTAAAAGCAAATCAAGAAGAAAGACCGGTCTACAATTTAATTCATGCTTCAGGATCTCCAGAAGAAGCTCAAAAAGAAATTGGTCTTTGGTTTGGGGAATAGTTTTTAAATTAAGCAAGCAGAGATTGCTAATTGCTTCTGTTTTTGTACTTTTAATTCGCCAATTTCTTCGTATATTATAGTAAATCTATCCCTTCCTCTGCCAAATGTTTTATGAAGCTTCCTTTTTTCCTCTGGTGTGGGTTCTCTGTCGATTAAGGCTTTAAAAACAGGTTTGTGTGAGTCATGATCGGTATGTAATCCCCGGACGCCCATGACAGGCGGTCTGTTAAATCCGTAAACTCTCATATATTTGTCTGATAATTCTCTCAAATTACCGGGTAGGTCTCGGAGGTGTTCATATTCAGGCCGTTTACGCATAAGCGTAAACTATAACGCTGTAAGTTGATTTGTCAATAGTAGTCGGGGACGAGAGAATTGAACTCTCTGCCTCTCGGACCCGAACCGAGCGGTCTACCGATGACCTAGTCCCCGTGATAGAATTATAAGTGACTTAAGTATCTTAAGCAACCTAAGTACCTTATGCTGCCAAAACACAAATATTTGCTAACCTACCGCTATTCAGAAATAATTCATGATTTAACAGTAGCCTTTGTTGAAAAGTATATCTTGGGCAGTTTAAGTAATTTAGGCAGTAGGCCGGACTACCGTTTGGCTGATCAGATGGATCAGGCAGCAAGATCCGGAAAACAGAATATTGTCGAAGGTATCGGACAGGGTAGAATATCCAAAAAAGGCGAGATTAAACTATTAGGAGTAGCAATGGCTTCTCTGGAAGAACTGTTGGCCGATTA
>JAMCTD010000137.1 GCA_023380995.1 Patescibacteria group bacterium | reverse complement strand
GGTTAGCTGTTTCATATATTAACCGATCTTCAAGTCTGGGATTGACCCTAAAGGGTTACCTCCTCAAACATATCTGTGCCTGTTTGGTCTTTGCCTGTGTATTTATAAAACTTACCTTTTTGTTCCAACACCCTGTCTGAAAATAAAATCCCATTTAGGTGATCTATCTCATGCTGAAAAATCCAGGCCAGTAAACCTTTTAAGGGGGTGGTGATGGTTTTACCGCTGGTGTCTTGATAAGAAACTTTGATATTGGTAAACCTTCTAACTTCACCCCACATATTGGGAACAGACAGGCACCCTTCAAAATATTTCTTTGTCCTTTTGGATTTAGAAATAATCTTAGGGTTTATTACAGACATAAATCCCTCCCCATTTTTAGCCACAAAAAAGCTCCCATCAAGCCCTACTTGGGTGGAGGCTAGTCCTACCCCTTCAGGATCTTTAAAAGTTTTGGTAAGTTTGACCATAGTTTTTAGGGTTTCCACTAGCCCTGGGTTAATCTTTTTAACAGGTTTAGTTTGGACCCTAAGTTTTTGATCAGGTGCTTTAACAACTTCCATAAGCACAATTGTACCAAAAATAGGGAAAAAAGGCTTAAGGGGTCAAGAAAGAGATTTTAATTCCTTTAGTTTCCACATAAAAATTCTTGCTTTGGATTTGGCGCTGTAGTAGCCTTTGGTAAAGCTTAAAGCTTCTTCTAAGATTCTGCGGTCTAAGTTTTTGGCCAATTTAATGTAAAGTGAATAATGTTTAGTGTCCTGTAAGCTTTCTGCCAAATAAACCCCATACATTTGAAATTCCTTTGAGATATTTTTGGGTCGGTCTTTGAATTTAACTTCAGCAATAGCCTTGGCAATAGATTTCATTTGGCTTTACTGGATCCTGTTGCTTCTTTCAGTTGAGTCAAGGCTTCCTGGTAATTGGGTTTTAATTCCAGGGCTTTTTGTAAGGCTTTTACTTCCTCATCTTTTTTATCCATACTACCTAAAATAAGGGCTTTATTGTAGTAAAGTTTAGGATCAGTGGGGGCAAATGTTATGGCCAAATCCAGAGTTTGTAAGGTTTTATCAAAATAATTTTTATCAACAAGAGTTAGGGTAAAATAAGTCCTGATAGCTGTCCTAAGCAAAGAGACATTTTTTGGGCTCATTTTTAATGCTTCACCAGTTTGGGTAAGGGCAATATTTTTTAAGTCAGTAGATAAAGCAGGGTCAGATTCCTCTAAGCTGGCTGCTCCTTGGGCTGCTGCCAAACCAAGCTCTGATTTGTAAAAAGGTTCACCTGGATTTAACTCAACAGCTGTTGAAATTAAATTGTACCCGGCCCCGGGATTACCTGCTGACAGGGCATTTTCTCCTTTGGCAAAAAGGGTATCTGCATACCAAAGTTGAAAGATGGAGTATAAAAGATAGAAAGTGCCCAAGATCACAATGGTTTTAGCAGCTTTGGTATAAAAAGGCCTGCGGTAAATTAAATTGACAAAGTTAAAGACTGAAGGCAATTTTAGCGTTTTGGCAGACTCTGTTGCTATAAAGATTAGCGCTGGAAAAAGATAGAAAAAGATGGCAATAATCACCACAGAAAAAAGGAAAAAGTTGGAAATTAGGTAAGAGATGTACGCTGCAAGAAGTGAGATTACTAAAAGCTTTTCCTTTGTTTGTAATCTTTATAGCAACAGAGTCTGCCAAAAAATAAAGATTAGGATTACTAAGATATAAGTGCCAATACCCACTAAACCTGTAGTGGCTAAATAATTAAGGTACTCATTGTGTGCTTTGTTGTACAAGAAATCCCATTCTGAAGTTAAGTTGTGAGAAGCCGGGCGGTATTGGTAATAAGAATAAGCAAATGTTTCCAGCCCTGAACCAAAGATTGGATAATGTTTAAAAATATCTATGGCTCCTTTCCAAACAATTAACCTGATTTGGCCAGATTCAGTTCCACCATTTTCCAGCTGGGTGCCAGACGGGGCAGCAGCAACACTGATCCCAGGCCTGACTGGAGCAGCATATTTGGAAATTAATCTAAAGGAAGTGATAGCTGAGCCAAAAAGCAGATTAATAACCAGGAAAGAAATCAATACTCCAGCTACCCTTGTCATTCTGAACGAAGTAAAGAATCCTCCCAGATCATGGAAGATTTTTCGGGTTTTACCCTCAGGATGACAGAAAAGGCAACCTAAGAGAAAAACTACCATGCCTCCAATTAGCCCCAACGTTGGGCCTCTGGAGTAAGTAAAAGTAAAAGCTAAATAAGAGGTGATAAGGGAGATGTAATATGCAATACGCTGGTTTTTGCTGGAAGCTGTCAGGAAAAAATAGAAAGCAGGGAAGATCAGCATGGCCAGGTAAGCTGCCAGCCAGTTTGGTTGGCCTAAAGTGGCAAACACCCTGGATTGGACATCCTGCACCCAACAAGTGGCATTAAAATCACCCCTTAAAATTACACAAGAAAAAGAAACCCCAAAATGTTCCAAGATTGCCCATAAAGAGATTAAAAACCCAGAAGCTAGGCCAAATTTAAGGGTAGTTTTAACTTTGTTAAAGTCCATGTTGGAAACAAAAGCCCAATATAAAAGAAGGTAAGCAATAAGTGATAAGAGCCCACCATTTAATCTGGAATAATATCCCCAAATTG
>JAMCTD010000136.1 GCA_023380995.1 Patescibacteria group bacterium | reverse complement strand
GATTGTTTTAGGCCCTACCCACGAAGCAATCCTGCCTTTGCACGAGGCTCATTTCTAAATTTCATCTGTATCTGATAAAGATATAATGGTAAATCTTTATATGATTTAATATATTCTGAAAGCAAAGGATAAATTATTTCTTCGTGGGTAGGGCCTAAAACAATCTTCGCTTCTTCAGATACCACACCGGCCGATCCCTCAACTCTGTATAATGCATCAAAGCTTGCAAAGCGACCTGTCTTTTTCCAGTTACTTGCCGGATGGAGTACAGGCATTAAAAGTTCCTGACCGCCAATCTGATTCATTTCTTCTCTGACAATATCTGATATTTTATCCAATACTTTCCAACCCAAAGGCAAATAGGTATAAATCCCAGCCATTTCCTGATGGATAAAGCCAGCACGAGAGAGCAGTTGATGGTTAATGGATTCAATCCCACTTGGAGCTTGTTTTAAGGTTTTCGGAAAAAGTTTTGAATAGAGCATAAAAAACACCTCCTCCTTAATAATATCCTTTAAGGACGAAGGTGTAAACTTCGTGGTACCACCTCAATTACTTCTCAATTTTGGTTTACGTTACAAACGGCATTGCTTATCGCAAGCAGCTCCAGGACGGGAAATCCCTTCATCGCTTTGTGTATTAAATACTAGCACATACCTATTCCTAGGTCAACTTTTCAAGGTTAATCATTCATCATTTCTCTCTGAGAAGAGTCGCTGGCTTTTTTGGGGTTATCTTTTTTAATTTCCTGATTTATTTTGCCTCTGTTCATATTTTGATTACTTGAACTTGGGTTCGGACTGGGGTTTAGACTTGGACTTGAACTCGGACTTGGACTCTGATCTGGACTTTGAACTTGATTTGGTTGATTGAGCAATTGCATCTGTCTTTGTCTCTCCGACTCCGCTAGTCTTTCCTTTATTTTCTCCAACTCTTCTCTGGTTCTTTCAAGTTCAGGATCCGGCCTAGGAGAAAGTACAATCAATGGCGCAGGAGCGGGCGTTTGGGTTAAAACCGACGGTTGAACTGCTGGCGAAGCTTGAGGTCTAAGTTGGGAAACCTGCGAAAGACCTTGATCGTATTTTGTAATGGAATCTGAAAGTTGACTTGTAAGTTTTGCCCTTTGGGTTAGATCAGAAACCTGATCAATTTGATTAGCCGCAGCTCGAGTTTGCTCAACCAATTCATTAAGTGTTTTACTAGCATCCTTACCCTGTGTTAAAAGAGTCGTAATTTCTTGAAATCTCCTGTCGGAACGAGCCTTGGCAAACAAAGCTTTTGTGTTCGGGTTCAGAGATGCTACTGCATATATGACATCCTCCAGACCTCTTTTGATCGGATATGTAGAATCTCCCGGGACTGCATTGTTGGAAACTACAGCCAAGGCTGCCGGAGGGAAAAGAACCAAGGCTAGGACCAGAGTTATAATACTGAGCAGTTTAGTCACAAATTCAGTATATCATTAAGGTAACAATTTGCGGATGTCTGAAAATGTAACAAGCAGTGCAAGCGCAATCAACACTACAAAACCAATCTGGTGTATTAGTTTTTCTATATCCTCTTTCACTCTCTTTCTGGTTACAGCCTCAATCAGCAAAAAAAGTAACCTGCCTCCATCAAGAGCTGGAATTGGTAAAACATTGAAGATAGCGAGTGTTAAAGAGATTATCCCAACAAACCAAGCATATGGTAACACAGCTGCTGCTCCAACAGATAAAATATCGTTCGTTATTGCAGCCATTCCTACCGGCCCACTTACGGACTTTGAAACTTGTCCAAAATTTCCATAAAACAAATCGCGGCCCAAAGTTCCAAAACCTGCAAAAGTTAGCTTAATTAAATCAAAAGAATAAGTTATCCCGGAAAATAATTTTTGAGAGACAGTCGAATATTGCCGGAACGGAATAGGGCTGAATATGACCCCAATTAGGATATCCCCGTTATCCATTTTTCTTGGGGTGACGCTGATTTGTCTCGAGTGATTTCCATCTATATCTGCCAGTGTTAAAATAACAGGCAGGCCATTTTTGGATTTAATGAGATTTCTTGCTGAATCAATACTCGAAACTGATTGGTTATCCAAAGAGATGAGTTTTTCTCCAATTCGAACTCCTGCCCTCTCAGCCGGAAAATTCCCTTCGACTTCTGCAATATAAACCCCTGTTGCAGCAACAGGATAAATAATCCTAAAATTTTGCCCGATCACTACAATGTAAAAAAGAATCCAGGCCAAGATAAGGTTCATCAAAACCCCAGCAACAACAACTGCTATTCTTTGCCCAACGGATTTTGTCCTAAAATCCTTATTGTGTAATTTTTTTTTGCTTACGGTAAGTGTATCCACCTCTTCTTCGCCCAACAGCCTGACAAAACCTCCAAAAGGCAACCAGTTTATGGAATAGATTGTTTCACCTATTTTTTTACCCCATGCTCTCGGCGGGATTCCAAAACCAAATTCTTGAACTTCAATTCCAAACTTTTTGGCTACTAAAAAATGGCCAAATTCGTGAACCAAAACCAGAATTAGTAGGGTAATAATGAAAATAATAATTGATATAACCATTGAAAATTAGATTTGTGTCAATTCTTCTTCCTTAAGCTTACCTAAATGCTCAATCTCCTGAATTTCTTTATCTATCATCTCCTGTAAAATCTTCTCTCTCCTGAAAAATTCATCTTCCCCAAACTGCCCATCTTCTTGCAGTTTTTTCCATTCATTCCTAAAATCCTGCCTAATTTGTCTGATCGCAACATGGGCTTCTTCTTTTCTTTGGTGCAACAGCTTAATAAATTCCGCTCTCCGCTCAGCTGTTAACGGCGGAATCGGCAAACGGATTAAACTGCCTTCATTTGAAGGATGCAGACCCAAATTTGCTTCTTGGATTGCTTTTATCACATTATCCAAAATAGAGACGTCCCAAACTTGGACAGTTAAAAGACTAGGTTGTGGGGCAGAGATATTTCCCACCTCGTTCAGTTTCATATTGGATCCATAAACTGAAACCGGAATATTTTCTATCAAAGCCGGGTTAGCTCTGCCTGCCCTGATTCCGGCGATTTCCATTTTGAAATGATGTAGAACTGACTCTATTTTCTGATTAGGTTCAGTCAATATTGGATCCATTACTCCCCTAATGCTATTCTTTCAAATCTGCCAACTTGAATATTTTCTCCTAATTTTCCAATGACAGATTTAATAAGTTGGTCAACAGTCATAGAATTATCTCTAATATACTCCTGGGACAGTAGTTCTTCAACAGAGGAAGGATTCATTGAGGCAATCTGGAGTGCCAATTCATGTGCTAAATTCTTAAAATCTTCTGTCCTAGCTACAAAGTCTGTTTCAGAGAGTAGTTCTACCATTACCCCAACTTTACCTCCGTGTGAATATACATCAACAATACCCGTCTTTACTTCCCTTTCCGCCTTTAAGGATGCCTTATCCAGACCTTTTTGCCGCAACCACACTTTGGCTTCTTTCAAATTGCCCTTCGAAAACTTAAGAGCCTCCTTACAGTCGGCAATCCCGGCTCCTGTTTCCTCTCGAAGTTTCTTTATATCTTCTATATTCATAGAATATTATTCAATCTTTCTTTCAAATTCCTTAACCGTTTCTTTTTCAATTTTTTCTTCGGCTTCTGCCACCTCTATCGCCAAAACCTTTTCCTCTGCTTTCTTTTTCTCTTCTTTTTTTGGCTACTTTTTTGGCTT
>JAMCTD010000135.1 GCA_023380995.1 Patescibacteria group bacterium | reverse complement strand
TGGAGGAGTGGATATTTTGGTAAATAATGCCGGGATATATCCAACTATTCCGCTGGTAGATATGACTGCTGAAAATTTTGACAAAGTTATAGCAGTAAACTTAAAAGGGGTTTTCCTCTGTGTTAAATATGTGTCAGAGCAGATGATCAAACAAGGCAGGGAAGGTAAAATTATTAATGTTACTTCAATTGATGCCTTGCATCCTTCAGCAGTGGGGTTGGCTCATTATGATGCTTCCAAACATGGAGTTTGGGGTTTTACTAAAAATGTGGCGTTAGAACTTGCCCCACATAAAATTTGGGTTAATGCCATAGCCCCTGGGGCAATAGAAACACCGGGGGTAACAGGTGGCAAACCTCTTGCGCAAGAAATTATGGAGAAATTTACTGCTAAAATCCCTATGAAAAGGATGGGGGAACCGGATGACATTGGTAAAGTAGCCCTCTTTTTAGCTTCGGATATGTCTTCTTATATGACAGGTTCCCAGATTGTGGTTGATGGCGGTGTCCTTTTATCTTAAAACCTTAAGAGATTCTTGACATTGCTCCCCTCTTAAAATATAATATCCCCTATGGGGGGATATAAAGAATTATGACATACAGGCCAAAAGATACAAAGGAAGCAATATTACACAGGCTTAAAATTGCCAGAGGGCATTTAGAAAAAGTCATCCAAATGGTTGAAACCCATCAGTATTGTATTGATGTAATCCATCAATCCCAGGCTGTTCAAAGAGCTTTAGAGGAAACAGATAGTGTAGTTTTAGAAGACCACCTTAAAACTTGCGTGGTAGACCATATTAAAAAAGGTGAAACAGATGCTTCAATAGCAGAAATAATGAATGTTTTTAAGAAAAATAAGTAATATGGAAACAAGTAAACTTGTTGTAATAATAAGTGGTTTGTTAGGAATAATATTTACTTACTGGTTTTTCCTTGGAAAAAAGGAAAAAGAAATACAAGTTATTGGAAAGGTGGATATTTCTGTTTCAGGCGGCTATTCACCGGAAGTAATTTCTATACCAAAAGGACAAACTACTACGATAAATTTTCTAAGGACAGACCCTTCGGATTGTTTATCAGAAGTTGTCTTGTCAGATTTTAAGATCCGCAAAGAGTTGCCGTTAAATAAAAAAGTAAGTATTAAGCTGACTCCTCAAAAAGAAGGAGAATTTAAGTTTACTTGTGGTATGAATATGTACCACGGAAAGATAGTGGTTAAATAATATGGCAGAAGTTAAGAAAACATTTCCGATCAAAGGGATGCATTGTGCTTCTTGTGTAAGGGTAATTGAAAAAGCTTTATCGCGGGTGGAAGGGGTATCTGCTGCCACAGTCAATCTGGCTATGGAAAAGGCTAGTGTGGAATATGATTCTGATAAAGTAACTGATCAAAATTTAGCCTCAGCTATAGCTAGTGTCGGTTACACTATAAAATTCCGCTCCCACCCAAAAACTGAAGATCAGCAAAAAGTAGAAAAACAAAAAGAGCTAGCTAATTTACGTAATAAAGTAATTATCAGTTTAATTTTGGGTGGGATTATTGTGATAGGAGGATTTTTGGGATTACCATTCTGGGTTCAACTAATTTTAGCTATTCCGGTGCAATTTTGGGTGGGAGCGGAATTTTATAGAGCTACCTTGCCTGCTTTAAAAAACCGGACTGCCAATATGGATACACTGGTGGCAATTGGTACCAGTGTTGCCTTTGGCTATTCTGTTTTTGTAACACTGTTTCCTTCTGTAGTGCAAAGTGTCGGCGTTGAACCCATGCCTTATTTTGATGTATCTACGGTGATAATTGGCCTAATTTTACTGGGCCGCTATTTTGAAGCCCGAGCTAAGGCAGGTACATCTGAGGCAATAAAACGCTTAATTGGTTTACAGGCCAAAACTGCACGGGTGATTAAGAGTGGTAAAGAAGTAGATATTCCCATTTCAGAAGTGGCTGTGGGTGATGTAATTAGGGTCAGGCCTGGTGAGAAAATTCCAGTTGACGGTATAATTTTGGAAGGTGAATCGAGTATTGATGAGTCGATGGTGACCGGTGAAAGTATTCCTATTGATAAATCAAAAGGAGATTTGGTGGTGGGGGCAACCATTAATAAAACCGGCTCGTTTACCTATAAAGCTACAAAGGTGGGAAATGATACTTTGCTTGCCCAAATCATAAAATTGGTGGAAGAGGCTCAGGCAAGTAAAGCTCCAATCCAAAGATTGGCTGATTTAATTTCTTCCTATTTTGTGCCGGTGGTTATTATGCTGGCAATTTTAACTTTCGTGGTGTGGTTCGTGTTTGGTCCCTCCCCTGTCTTCTTGTTTGCAATGTTAAATATGGTAGCAGTTTTGATTATTGCTTGTCCTTGTGCGATGGGGCTTGCTACCCCTACAGCCATCATGGTGGGAACAGGACTGGGGGCCCAGCATGGGATTTTAATTAAGGATGCCCAGAGTTTGGAGATAGCGCATAAAATAAAAGCAGTGGTTTTTGATAAAACAGGGACATTAACAGTAGGAAAGCCAGTGGTGACTGATGTGGTAGGGAATGTTTTACAACTGGCAGCATCTTTGGAGAAAGGTTCAGAACATTCTTTGGCAGAAGCTATTCTTAATAAAGCAGAAGAAGAGAAAATAAAATTTCTGGAAATAACTAAGTTTAAAGCTATTGCCGGACACGGAGTGGAAGGGATAGTGGCTGGTAAACGGGTGGTTTTGGGTAACCGGAGGTTGATGGAAAAAGAGAAGATTAAAATTGATGAGAAAGAAATTGAAAAACTGGAGAATGAGGGAAAGACAGTGATGGTGTTGGGTGTGAATGGGCAATTGAAGGGGTTAATTGCAGTGGCTGATACTATTAAGGATTCTGCCAGAGAAGCGGTAAAAAGCCTACAAAGAAAGGGGATTGAAGTAATAATGATTACCGGGGACAACCAAAGGACTGCCCAAGCTATTGCCGATCAAGTGGGGATAAAAAGAATTTTGGCTGAAGTTTTGCCGGATCAGAAAGAAGCTGAAGTTAAAAAAATCCAAGCTGAGGGTAAAATGGTTGCCATGGTAGGAGACGGAATTAATGATGCTCCGGCACTTGCTTCCGCTAATATTGGGATTGCTATGGGAACAGGTACAGATGTGGCTATTGAAGCAGCCGGGATTACGTTAATGAACAAAGATTTACGGACAGTTGCTTCGGCTATCAGCTTATCAAAAAAGACCATGAGGACTATCAAGTTTAACCTTTTTTGGGCATTCGGTTATAATATTGTTCTGATACCTGTTGCTATGGGAATATTATATCCTTTTTTCCATCTTTTGCTTAATCCAATACTCGCTTCAGCTGCTATGGCATTAAGTTCAATATCAGTAGTAAGTAACTCGTTATTGTTGAAAAGAGCTAAAATTTAATATGGAACTATTCACAATATTTTTAATAGGTTTAACAGCAGGAGGGTTAGGTTGTGCTGCAGTTCAAGGAGGGCTTTTGGCTTCGGCTGTAGCTGCCAGGAAAGAATTAGACCAAAAAGACAAAAATGATTTTATTCCTACCCTATCTTTTTTGACCGCTAAACTAATATGTTACGCACTTTTGGGTGCAGTTTTAGGTTTATTTGGGGCTGCTTTGTCTATTTCTGATAATGTCAGGACCATTATGCAGGTTGCTGCCGGTATTTACATGATTATTGTGGCTTTAAATTTATTAAACGTCCATCCTATTTTCCGTTATTTTATTTTGCAGCCACCCAGGTTTTTAACCAGGATGGTGAGGAATCAATCAAAAAGCGCAGATATTTTTGCGCCGGGTATTTTGGGAGCCATGACCATCTTTATTCCTTGCGGGACCACTTTGGCCATGGAGGCTTTGGCTATTTCTTCCGGCTCGGCCATCAAAGGGGCTTTAATCCTAACTGCTTTTGTTTTAGGTACCTCCCCTATCTTTTTTGGTCTAGGTTATATCACTGCCAAATTAAGCGATAATTTTCAAAAGACCTTTTTTAAGGTAGCAGCCTTTGTAATAATTATTGTGGGACTTACCACTATTAATAACACTTTAGGCGCAGCAGGGTTTCCAGTGATTACTTTGGATTTGGGTGGACAAGATCAACAACAAACAGCGAATGTTGTAACCAAGCAGGAATATCAGGTTCAAATATCAGGTAGTGGTTATAGTCCAAATTATCTTAAAGTAAAAAAAGGTCTACCGGTCAAAATTAACTTAGTATCAAATAATTCTTATGGTTGTGCTTTGGCTTTTCGGATTCCCTCGCTTGGCATTACCAAGAATTTAAAACCCACAGATTCCCAAACAATTGAGTTTACGCCTAAAGAGGTGGGACAAATACCATTTAGCTGCTCAATGGGAATGTTCCGGGGGGTAATAGACGTAGTAAGCTAAAAATATGATTAAGAAGAAGTTTAAAATTACCGGAATGCATTGCACTTCTTGTGCCATAACTATAGATATGGATTTGGAGGATATGGAGGGTATTAAGTCTGCCAAAACATCTTATGCTAAAGCAGAAACAGAAGTGGAATTTGATGCGGAAAAAATTACAGATGATCGGGTTTTGGAGACTATTAAAAAATCAGGCTATGAAGCTTCAGCCTGTTGACCACAATCATGAAAACTGATTGTAGTTGATTTTTAAAGCTGTACCCTGTACCCTAAACCCTATACCCTATTTTTATGCTGGATTTAATTTCCATTGGTGATGCTACGATTGATAATTTTGTTCAAATTCATGATGCCGAAATAAAGTGCAACCTTAATAAAACTGATTGTCAATTATGCGTTGATACGTGCCAGGGTTATAGAGCAACCTTGCTCCTGTTCTTTCTATATATGCACTAAGCTCGCTCATTAGATTACATTGAGTAAAAGATGGTCCTATGGAGGTAAAATATACCCATTTCGTAGCGTCCAGATCGGGCAGGCAATATTTCCAGTTTTGATGGTACACAAAAATTGTTCGCTCTCCTTTGAAAGTTAAAACTGTTGAAAGGTTTGACTCCATATCCCGGTTTACCACCACATACCTGGTACTGACGCCTTCTGACTTCAACT
>JAMCTD010000134.1:1253-4071 GCA_023380995.1 Patescibacteria group bacterium | reverse complement strand
AAAGTAATTTTGCCCAAGGATTCAGTAAGCACCATCCATGCTTTAATTTACATCACCAATTGCACCTATATGTCTTTCTACAATTAAATTTTGAACTTTGAACTTTGAACTTTGAACTTTTAATGCAATTCCCCAGGAATCATAACCCCTATATTCCAGCCTTTTTAATCCTTCTAAAATCACTTCAGAGGCATTTTTAGGACCGCTATAACCAAATATTCCGCACATGATCTAAAAATTATAACAAATTTCTAATCTTTTATCTGGTTAAACTGTTCTACTGCTGAAGAATTCCTCCCCCCAGAACCCCAAGCTTTTTAAATCTTTATCTTGAAAAAATATACAGCTCTTCTTCAGCCCGGGTGACAGCTGTATAAAGCCACCTTTTCCAATCCTCATCTGTCATCTGCTTAAACCTTTCCTCAAAAAGGATAACCCTTTTTGCTTGTGAACCTTGGGCTTTATGTACTGTTAGGGCATACCCAAAATCAAATAAATCTCCTGCCATAATTTGTGATCTTTTTTCTGTAAAATTCATTGGGGTTTCACAGTTAAATTGTTCCACAGAAATTAAACCATGATAATTCCCATCCTCACCATCCATCCTAACCTCTGCCTCATACCACTGGGGGTTTTTCTTATTTAACTTGATAATTGTCCCTAACATCCCGTTATAAATCCTTTCTTTGTGATTATTCCTTAAACAAATAACCCTGTCTCCTGAGGTAGGAGTAGGTGATTCAAAGCCTAAAGCAGCGCGTATGTGATTGTTTAACTTTCTTCTGGTGGAATTGTAACCACAAAGGATTAAAGTCTCATTATTAAAATTAAGCAGCATTTCTCCCATTGTTTCTTGAGTATCAAAATCATCTGGGGAAAATTTCCTCACCCCTTTGGAATATTTGCCACAACGGATCAATCCAAATTCCCTGGCTTGGATTGATAAACCAATAATAGGATTTTGCCTGGCCTGGCGGTGAATTTGTTCAAGCCTAAGCTGTGGTTCCTGCATTAAATTAAAACTGCCTTTAATTGGGGGAAGCTGGCCATGATCTCCAACCACAATAATTGGCACTTTGTATGATAAAAGGTGAGTCCAAATCATTTGATCAACCATAGAAGCCTCATCAACAATAATTAAATTACAATCAATTTCCTCTTTGGTCTGCCAACCAATAATTATTTCTTTTTCATTAACAATAGGGGAGTAAATTAAAGCATGGATGGTGCTTACTGAATCCTTGGGCAAAATTACTTTTTGCTCTTTTAGTTTGGTTTTTAAAACCCTGGCAGCTTTTCCTGTATAAGAAACAAAAGCTACTTTTAAATTTTTACCTAATTTGGCAAGTTCTTCCCTTAAAATAGCAATTAAAGTAGTTTTACCTGTTCCAGCATATCCTCCCAAAGAAATATATTGTTTTTTACTTTTTTCATTTTTATACCAAAACAGGATTTTATCTAAAACATTTTGCTGGTCAGGGGAAAGATTAATCATATTAAAAAGTGTGGGCACTAAGGGACTTGAACCCCCGACATCTACAGTGTAAATGTAGCGCTCTACCAGCTGAGCTAAGTGCCCATTCCATCACTTCACTCCTCAATGTAAACTTTTATATCTTAACAGCTTATCCTGAGTGAAGGGTGCGGAAGACAGTTCTTATTTTGAACCGCTCCTGCTGGAAATACTGTCCCATTTTAACAGTTTAATGGAAGTGTATCAAGCTAAGGAGGAAGAAAAATGAGCTTGTTATCAACCTCCCAGCTCCATGATGAGAAAACATTTTATCAAACGTTCTTAAAAGACTTGGAGAAATGCCAAAATGAAGTCATTATTGAATCTCCATATATTACCAGCCAACGAATGAGAACGTTTGATCGTGTTTTTAAAAAATTACTTAAAAGAGGAGTAAAAATCTATATTATGACCAGAGATCCAAAAGAACACTATGAAGGCATGGAAATACAATCAGAAGCCGAAATAAGCCGTTGTGAAGTCTTAGGAGTACAGGTTTTATTATGCGTTGGTAATCATCACCGCAAGCTGGCAATATTAGACAGAAAAATACTTTGGGAAGGGAGTCTAAATATTTTATCCCAAACATACAGCAGGGAAATCATGAGAAGGATCGAAAATGAAAAACTAACCACACAAATGTTTAATTTCCTGAATCTCGTTAAATTCCTATAAAAATTTTGTTATACTTGGAGGATGGGAAATTTTGATGATCTGCCTTGGGAGCAGATAAAAGAAATCAGTGAGAAGGGAATTTTTGAGGAGGTTTTTAAAAAGATTCCAAAAGCAAGATTTGAGTTTGTAGCCAACGAAGCAAATCGTGAGGCTCTAATAGAATCTGCGCTCAAAAGTTTAAAAAAGAAAAATCCAGATGCTACTTATGAACAGGCGGTTATGCTAACGGATATCATGCAAGAATTTGCCCGTAAAGCGTTAGAATGGAAAAATATCTGAGGATTTTATCTTTAGGACTTTAACAATACTTTCCAATTTATCCAAAGAAGGATTTACAACTCCTCTTTCAATTCTTGAGTAATAACTAACATGTATGCCTACTTTTTCAGCTACCTGTTCCTGAGTTAAACCAACCTTTTCTCTGGCTTTTTTGATATTTTGTCCAACTTGCTTTTGAGATCCCATAATTTTGTTCCTCTTAGATTATACAACGTTTCCCGATAGTTTTCTTTCTATTTTATAATCAGAATTTTTGCTAAAATAAATTCAGCCTGCCCGTGTTTTATGGATAATCAAAAGCCAGGTTACAGGTATCCCTCAATTGAAATGAGAAGTGCTCCCAACAGAAGC
>JAMCTD010000134.1:0-1243 GCA_023380995.1 Patescibacteria group bacterium | reverse complement strand
TTCCATTCAACCTGTACCTACTCCTGCGGTATCTATTTCTCCTCAAACTTCTTCCCCAAGCGCCACACCTAATTTAACTTTAGGTAAAAAAACTAAGACTTCAGGCTGTATATCAGTCAACGGCTTGCCGGATAAACAATGCACTCCCGGTGATATTGATCCCAAAGTTACTCAAAGTAATATCAGTCAAACCATTTGCGTTTCCGGATATACCAAAACAGTCAGACCACCTGTTTCCTATACTGATAACTTAAAGGTAAAACAGATTCAGCAATACGGATATTCTGACACCAGCCCTAAAGATTACGAGGAAGACCATTTGATTCCTTTAGAAGTAGGCGGTAGTCCTACCTCTGAGGCCAACTTATGGCCTGAACCTTACAACATTGCCTTAAATGCTAAAGAAAAGGATAAGGTGGAAAATTATTTGCACAGCCAGGTATGTTCAGGAAAAATAACCCTGCAGCAAGCCCAACTTGAAATTGCCAATAATTGGGAAGAAGTATATAAAAACCTGCCTTAACCTTGTATCTTCTCAGGCTATCTTATAGCCTAAATTTTTGTTAATATCGATAAAGGATGAAAATTTCTAAAATAACTATATGTAATTATCGCTCGGTAAAATTTGAAGTAATTAATCCTTCTGAATTTAATATCTTTGTTGGACAAAACAATCACGGCAAAACAAATATATTTGAATCTCTCGAATGGTTTTTCAATGGACCCAGAAGAGGTGAAGAAATTGACGATGTTAGACATTGTAAAGCTGGGAAAGAAGAAGTATATGTTGAGGTTGAATTTATTGGAGTAAAAAGCGGACTTGATGGAATGCATAATGAAGGGAATAAAACTAAATTATCTAATTTACTTGGAGAATTAGACCAGGTTACGATTAGGAGAAGTTGTTTGGATCCCAAGAATAGAATTTTTATATTAGAAGGTAAAATAATAGAAAAGCTACCTACGGGATTTGATAATGCTTTAAATGACTTTTTGCCTAAATTTGAATATGTTGATACCAAAAAATTTTATGAAGATTTAGCCAAATATGGGAAAACAACCCCAATAGGAACAATGTTATCTGGCGTCTTGGAAACACTTCTCGAAGAAAATAATGAGTATCGACAGTTCAAGGAGAAGTTTGATGAACTATTTGGATCGGAAAAGTCCCAAGTTAAAGCAGAATTAGACAATTTAAGCGGAAAAGTTAAAATTTATCTAGAAAAACAGTTTCCAGATAACA
>JAMCTD010000133.1 GCA_023380995.1 Patescibacteria group bacterium | reverse complement strand
CCTACACGACGCTCTTCCGATCTGACTGTTACGGAAGAACTTAAAAGAAAAAGTGTTTATGACAAAATCGGAGGATCTGCCTATCTTGCTTCCTTGATTAATATTGTTCCCACCTCTGCTCATATTGAACACTATGCCAAAATTATTAAAGAACATGCCCTAAGAAGAAACCTAATTGCTCAGGCAACCATCCTGATTCAAAGAGCTTATGATGAAGGGGTTGCTGTGGAAGAGCTTTTAGAAACAGCTGAGGCAGGAATATTTTCCCTGTCCCAAGATCATGTTTCAAGGGATTTTAGGCCAATTAAAGATGCCTTGACAGAAAGTTTTGATAGGCTGGATGAACTGCAGAAAACTTCCGGCAAGCTGCGTGGCGTACCTAGCGGTTTTAGGGATTTGGATTCAAAATTAGCCGGGATGCAGGATTCTAACTTAATAATTTTAGCTTCCCGTCCGGGTCAGGGTAAAACTTCCATGGCTTTAAATATTGCCCAATACGTGGCTGTTTCTGCCGGGTTGCCTGTTGGAATTTTTTCCTTGGAAATGAGCCAGGAGGAGTTGGTGGACAGGTTGCTGATTGGACAGGCAGATATTGAGGCTTGGAAATTAAAAACAGGCAGGTTGGATGAAAAAGATTTTGACAAGCTTTCTTTGGCCATGGGTGAATTGGCGGAAGCGCCGATTTTTATTGACGATACTCCCGGTATTTCTATTTCTGAAATGAGAACAAAAGCAAGAAGACTTCAAGTTGAACATGGGTTAAGGCTTTTGATTGTGGATTATTTGCAACTTGTCCATGGCAGGAATTTAGAAAATAGGGTTCAGGAAGTTTCGGAAATTTCCCAAAACTTAAAAAATTTGGCAAGGGAGTTGAAAATTCCGGTTCTGGCTATTTCCCAATTATCACGTGCAGTTGAACAAAGAGGTACCAGGAGGCCTCAATTGGCAGATCTAAGAGAGTCAGGAGCCATAGAACAGGATGCAGATGTGGTAATGTTTATTTGGCGTGAGAATGCAGAACAACCAGAACAGGTTAAATTAGATATTCAAAAACACAGGAATGGTCCGGTAGGGGAAATAGACTTAATCTTTAGGGCTGACAGAACTAAGTTTTACGGTATGGAAAAAATGAGAGGTAGTAAATTGCCTGCAGAAAAGGCAGGGTCTAAAAGCGCCTCGGCAGCTGTGTAAAATACTCTACATTAATTTATACAGCTTAGCTGAGAGTTTATAAAAATCTTCTGATTTGGTTTGGCGGGGCCTTGGTAAATCAACATCCACCACCCCTTTAAGTTGTCCGTCTATCATGACCCCAATCCTGTCTGCTAATAAAATAGCTTCTTCTAAAAGATGAGAAACCATTATTATGGTAATTTTTGTCTCATGCCAGATTTTTAATAAATCTTTATGAAGTTCGTTTGTAGTGATCGGATCTAAGGCTGAAAAAGGTTCGTCCAACAAAAGTACATTAGGATTTACAGCTAGAGCTCTAACAATACCCACCCTTTGTTTTTGTCCGCCTGATAATTGCCTGGGGTATTTTTTCTCTAACCCTGAAAGTTTCATCATTTTTAAATACTCGGAAACTTTTTGTTCCAGTGTGTGTTTGGGAGTGTTTAGCATCTTTAAGCCAAAGCCAACATTATCTGAAACATTTAACCAGGGAAGTAATGCCCCTGATTGGAAAACCATGGAAACATTGTCAGGGTGATTAACTTTGCCAAAGGTGGGTTGCTCAACTCCTGCAATCACCTTAAGCAAAGTGGATTTGCCGCAGCCTGATGGTCCTACTAAACAAAAGAATTCCCCTTGCCCGATTTTCAGGTTAATATCATAAACAGCCCATCTGTTTGAAGCACCGGGGTACTTTTTACGGATATTTTCTAAAATTACCTCGTCAGTCAAATTTATACCTTTCTACAAAATGCAGCAGTTTTTGCCAGACAAAGAAGTTTAAGGCAGTAATTAGGATAATCATTGCCAAAATTGTTACCAAAAATACTGAATTTTTTCCTAAAGATGAGGCATTAACCAATAAACTTCCCAGTCCGAATAAATCATAACTTGGATTCCCGCCCGGAATATAATTATGTAACACTTCTGCCACAATAATTACATTCCAACCCTGGGCCCAAGCAAGTAGAGAGCCTGTGATGATATAAGGAAAAATTGCAGGCAAGGTAATATTGATAAGCTTTTTAAACCCTGTGGCTTTAAAAACCACTGCAGCAGATTCTATATCAGCAGGGATAGTTTTTAGGCCTCCGATCATGCTAAAGACTAAATTCCAAAGCATGGATAGAAACAAAATAAAAATAGCTGCCCCGTCAAAAAAATGAGCTTTAAGAAAAACCAAAACTATGATAGGGAAAAAAGCCAGGGCAGGGATTGATTGTAAGATATCAAAAAAAGGCAATAATATTTTCTCAAACCTGGACGAGCTGGTTATTAAGATAGCCAAAGGTATGGAGACGGTTACGGCGATAATATAGGCAAAGGTTAAGCGGGAAAATGTGGCAAAAGCAGCTGTTATTAAATCTACTGCTGATATTTGATCAAGATTTATCAAAGGTTTAGTAGGGGCAAGGAACCTAAAAGCAAAAAACAACAGGAAAAACAAAAATAAAATGGCAATTAAAGTGGCGGTAAAATGCTTTTTAAAAGATGTGTTATAAGAAAAATGATAATGGTGGTGATAGTGTTTAACAGTAGCCATCACTTTAAATTATGCTACATCAAGTTTGGATTGTAAAATATTTTTTAAAGTAATCCCCGGGGAAAAATAGGAGTGCCGAGGGAGGGAGTCGAACCCTCATGATCTTGCGATCAATAGATTTTGAGTCTATCATGTCTGCCATTCCATCACCTCGGCCAACTAAGGCTCATTATATCAGCTTTGGTAGTCTCTCTCAAAGACTGGACAAAATAGAAGTATTTGGGCTAAACTGACGCGTATGAAGAGAAATGTCAGGCTTCCAAGTTATGTGAAACCCAGCCGCTATAAAATCATGCTTAGGCCTGATTTAAATGAGCTCACTTTTTATGGAGAAGAAACAATTTATTTAACTTTAGAAAAACCCACCAAACAAATTACCCTGCATAGCGTGGAATTGGAAATAGAATCAGCAGAATGGATCCATGATAACAAAGAAAATTGGGCAGGGAGGATTTCGTATGATAAAAAATCAGAAACAGCCACTTTTACTTTTCCCAAAACTATCCAAAAAGGCAAAGGAGAATTAAAACTTATTTTCAGGGGAATTTTAAATGATAAGATGCGCGGTTTTTATCGGAGTAAATATGAAGTTGATGGAAAGGCAAAACACTTGGCTACATCTCAATTTGAATCCACAGATGCCAGAAGGGCTTTCCCCGGTTTTGATGAGCCTTCCCAAAAGGCTATTTTTGAGGTAACCTTAATGGTTCCGAGCCACACTACTGCTATCTCAAATACCATAGAATCAAATATTTTGGAGCATGAAAGTGGTTACAAGATAGTGGAATTTGCCCCAACCCCCAAAATGTCCACCTACCTTTTGGCATTTATTGTGGGGGAGTTTGAATATATAGAAAAAGAAACTGAAGGGAAGGTAAAGGTTAGGGTTTTTACCACACCAGGAAAAAAAGAACAAGCCAAATTTGCCTTGGATGTGGCAATAAAATCTTTGGATTTCTATGAACAATATTTTGGCATTCCATACCCTTTGCCTGTTTTGGACATGATAGCCATACCGGATTTTGCAGCAGGAGCCATGGAAAATTGGGGGGCTGTCACTTACCGTGAATCCACGCTTTTGATAGACGAGGAGAGCTCTTCCACTGCCAATAAACAATGGGTGGCTTTAGTAATTGCCCACGAGTTGGCACACCAGTGGTTTGGGAATTTGGTAACAATGGAATGGTGGACACACCTTTGGTTAAACGAGGGTTTTGCTTCCTTTATTGAATATCTGGCCATAGATCACATTTTCCCTTCCTGGGATATTTGGACCCAATTTGTGGCAACTGAGTTAAGTGATGCTTTTTCATTAGATTCTTTAAAAAATACCCACCCAATTGAGGTGGAAGTGGGCCATCCTTCAGAAATTTCAGAAATCTTTGATAAAGTTTCTTATGCCAAAGGGGCATCAGTTTTACGCATGCTTTGGAAGTACTTGGGGGAAAAGGATTTTCAAAAAGGGCTGCAGCATTACCTTAAGAAACATAGCTTTGGAAATGCTGAAACTGAGGATTTATGGAGAGCTTTAGAGGAAAAAAGCGGTAAACCAGTGGGGAAAATTATGAAAAATTGGACATCAAAACCAGGCCACCCATTAGTTAGTGTAAAGTTCAAAGTGCAAAGTTCAAAGTTAGAGCTAAGGCAGAGTAGGTTTTTTTCAAGCGCAGTTTCCAAAAAGCAAACCCATGATAACACAGTTTGGAGCATTCCTATTAGAGTTAACAAGGATCAATTCTTAATGGATAAAAAAACCATGTCTATCCCAAATCATGGAGCAAAATTAAATGAGGGTGAGGTGTCTTTGGTAAGGGTTGATTACCCAAGGGATTATTTGCACAAGCTGGAAGAATCCATAAAGACTGGCAAATTATCTGCTCCAGACAGACTGGGACTGGTTAGGGATAGTTTTGATCTGGCTCAATCTGGCAATTCCCCGACCACTTTAGCTTTGGAACTGGCCCAAAATTATAAAGAAGAGGAAGATTACACAGTTTGGAGCCAGTTAACAGAAAAAATGTTACAACTAGATTCACTTTTGGCTTTTGAAACCTTTTATCCAAGCTTTCAAAAATATGGAAAGGGCATTTATAAAAATATAGGTGAGAAAATGGGTTGGACAGCTAAAATAGGTGAAAAACACACAGATTCTTTGCTTAGGGGGATGGTTTTAAACATGCTGGGAAGATTTGGAGACAGGGAAACCATAAAAGTTGCCCAAAGTTTATTTGGAAAGAAAGTAGAGCCTGATTTAAAAGGTGTGGTTTATAACCTGGTGGCTGAAAATGGAGGAAATAAGGAATTTAATGCTTTACTTAAAATGTACAAGGAAGAGGATAACCAGCAGGAAAAAGACAGGATTGGTAGGTCTTTAGGTAGGTTTCAAAGTAAAACCTTGCTCCTAGAAACCCTGAATTTTTCTATTTCCAAACATGTGAGGTTTCAAAACTCTTTACAAATTATTGCTTCTGTTTGGAATAATCCTAAGGGTAGATATTTAGCCTGGGAATTTGTTAAGAAGAATTGGCAGCTGCTTAAGGAAAGATATGCAGGAGGCCATTATTTCACCAGGGTGTTTGGGCCTGCAGGAGAGTTTACCAAAGTTTCAGATGCCAAAGATATAGAAAAATTTGTGGCTAAAAATCCAGTGCCGGAGGCAAAAAGAACTATTGCCCAAGCTTTGGAACAAATTTATTCCAATGCAGATTGGTTAAAAAGGGATAAAAAAGGAATCAGGAAATTTTTAGGTCTGATTTTAGATTCTTAAGACAAGGTCAACAGGCAAATTATTAGCATAATTCCTAATAATATTAATTGGATTTATTCTGTCTCTGAGTAAAAGTGCATGAGATGTGTCTAAGCCGCAATGTTCATAATCTCTATGAAAAGTCCTGACCTCTTTTTCCCATTCTGCCCAGCAGCCTTTCTTATGCTCATCTATTTGAAAGTGGCCTACTAAAGCTGTTCTTATATCATAAACAGGCGGAAGCGGAAAGTTACGTAACCGCCAAATTCTAAAATCATGAAAAGCTACATCCTGCATGCCTGCCCGGTAAAAATCAAGAAGCAACCTAAAAGGATTCTCGCTGTAAGGAAATCCAGGAGTATGGGAAACTGTTTCCCAGGTTATAGCTGAAGCAGCTGTTATTTTAAATTGCAGGCTTGATTTGTTATTGTCTTCGAATGCTTTTCGGGCTAATTGATTGGCCAAATCCCAATCGTGAGTGCGGGAAGAAGTTCCGGCTGAAGGTATAGCGGAAAAACTAAAAGTACCAATTGAAGGCATGGTTGCACCTTCTCTGGTTTGGGTGAAACCGTACTCTGTGGCAATAACCAAAGCCCTTGTTTTTAGTTCGTTCCAATAATGGGCATCATGTGATAGTTGTACGCGTTGTTGAATGAATTTTAGATTTTGTAGGACAGATTGAGGACTCCCGCCAGGCACTAAATATATAATATGGAGAGCAAATTCATCTGAAACATTTGGAGAGATCTTCTTTAATGCCTGCCTACGCCCAAAATCTGCCCCACGGCTGGCAGGTGAATTTGCCAATGTTTGTTTTAACCTGCGGGCACTTTCTGAAAGCTCTGGGATGTGTTCATTGATAACATTGACTTTCTGGGGCCATTTTGTCTCTGTTGCTGCCACCCTAACTTCTTCTAATACTGATAAAACTCTTGATCCAACTTCAGTGTTGGAGAAATCTGATTCTAAAGCCATAATATTAAATACTAAGCTCTATACATTATAGTCTTTTAATAAACAGGTAAATATTTGGAAATAATTGCCTGAAATGTGGTAAAATCGCTTACATGGCTTTAAATGTAACAGAGTTAAGAAATGGCACTTTTTTTAAGGAAGGCAATAATATTTTGCAGGTTTTAACCTATGAACACGTTAAAATGGGCAGGGGTTCAGGGACTATTAAGGTGAAGGTTAAAAATTTAAGGTCTGGGTCAGTCACAGAAAAATCCTTTATTACAGGAGCCAGGGTTGATGAGGCAGATGTGCAAAAGGTAAAAGCTCAATTTCTCTACCGGGATGGAGAAAATTTTAACTTTATGGATCCTGTAAGCTTTGAGCAATTTACTGTTCCTTCTCAAATAATAGGTGATCAGGCAAAATATTTAAAAGATGGTTTGGATATAATCCTTATTGTTTTGGGCAGTGAGGCATTGGGGTTGGAGTTACCCTTAAGCTTAACCTATGAGATTACTGAAACGGGGCCTGGGGAAAAAGGCAACACGGTTTCCAATGTTTTCAAAGAAGCACTAATGGATAATGGACTGGTGGTAAAAGTTCCCATGTTTATGAAAGTGGGAGAGAAAATAAAGGTTGATACAAGATCCGGGGAATATATAGAGAGAGTAAAATAATACTTGCAAAATCCTCATAAATAAAATATTATCCTGGAGTAATGGCAGCAGAACACGGTTCAAAAATTGAACCCGCCCGAGGAAATTTAGGTGTACTCATAGTCGGATTGGGTGCAGTTTCCACAACTCTTATAGCCGGCGTTGAAGCGGTAAAACAAGGCTTGGCTGAACCAATAGGATCAGTTACCGAGATGGGAAGAATAAGACTCGGTAAAAGAACAGAAGATAGAAACCCCCTTATAAAGGATTTTGTTCCACTAGCAGATTTAAAGGATTTACGTTTTGGAGCTTGGGATATTTGTTCTGAAAATGCATATGAGGCAGCTATTACTGCAGAAGTTTTAGATAGAGCACTTATAGACAAACTTAAACCAGCTCTGGATGAAATTAGGCCTATGTCTGCAGTATTTGACCAAAATTATGTTAAGCGCTTAAGAGGCGAACAGGTTAAACAAGGCAGAAATCATTTAGAATTAGCTAAACAAGTAAGGGATGATATTGCGAGGTTCAAAGAGAGAGAAAATTGTGACAGGATGGTAATGATTTATGCAGCTTCAACAGAAGCATATATGAAACCCGGAGAAGAGCATCAAGATTTAACTCGTTTCAAGAAGGCATTGGGTGACAATAGCCCAAATATTTCGCCTTCAATGATTTATGCATATGCAGCTTTAAAATCCGGTGTGCCTTTTATTAATGGTACACCTGGCTTTGCGGTTGATATTCCGGCCATGAGGCTGTTGGCTAAGGTGCAAGGATTGCCGGTTGCTGGGAAAGATTTTAAAACAGGACAAACACTTCTGAAGACGGCCTTAGCGCCTATGTTTAAAGCAAGAATGCTGGGTCTTGATGGTTGGTATTCTTTTAATGTCTTGGGTAATAGAGATGGTGAAGTTTTACAGGATCCTGGATCGTTTGAAAGCAAAAGAGTCACAAAAGGATCAGTGCTTGGTACTATTTTGCAGCCGGATCTTCATCCCGGACTTTATGGGGATTTAGAACATAGGGTTTCCATCAATTATTATGGTCCTGCAAAAGATGATAAGGAAGCTTGGGATAGGATAGATATCTTTGGTTGGCTTGGTTATAAAATGGGGATTAGAGTTAACTTTCAGTGTAAGGATTCCATTTTAGCAGCACCTGTTGCTTTGGATTTAGTTAGATTTATGGATTTGGCGCAAAGATCAGGGATGAGCGGTGTTCAGGAATGGCTGTCGTTTTATTTCAAAGAACCGATGACAGCTCCGGGATTATATGCTGAACATGATTTAGCGATTCAGCAGATGAAACTAAAAAATAGGTTACGTTATCTAAAAGGAGAAGAATTAATTACCCACCTCGGGTTAGAATATTACGATTAATTTTTTAAAAGAAGAATTTTTCCTAAAGATTGTGATAGTATAATAATTTATATGGCAAAAAAGATTACTAAAGCTTTGGTTCCAGCTGCTGGATTTGGAACCAGATTTCTTCCTCAAACCAAAGCTATGCCTAAAGAAATGCTCCCTATTGTGGATAAACCTGTTATCCAATATGTGGTAGAGGAAATTGTGGGTTCCGGTATAGAAAATATTATAATTGTGACAGGCTCTACAAAGAGGGCAATTGAAGATCACTTTGATGTTCCGAACCAGGATTTGGTTCAGAATTTAGTAAACGGCAATAAGGCAGAGGTTTTAGAATATATAAAGCATATTTCTGAGATGGCCAACTTTATTTACATTAGGCAAAAAGGGCCGTACGGAAACGGCACACCGGTTTTATCCGGAGAATCAGTGATAGAAGATGAACCTTTTGCAGTAGTTTGGGGAGATGAGTTTATTTATTCTGAGCCTCCCAGGCTTTCTCAAATGCTGAAAGTCCATGAAAAATATGGGGGAATTGTTATTTCCGGGGTCAGGATTGAAAAAAAAGAGGATTTAAGCCGTTATGGTATAGCAGACCTTGAGCCTGTTGAGGGGAATGTCTATAAAATTAAGTCAATTGTGGAAAAACCTGAGCCTGATAAAGCCCCATCTGATATTGCCACACATGGTGCCTATATTTTGCCACCGGAAATATTTGCAGCTTTAAAAAAACTTTCTCCCGGTCAAAAAGGGGAAATTTGGCTTACTGATGCCATCAACTTATTGCGGGACGAAGGTGTGCCCATATACGCCGTAGAAATTAAAAACGGTAAATATTATGATACCGGTAATAAGCTTGAATATATGAAAACTGTGGTGGATTTAGCTATGATACACCCTGAAATAGGTGAGAAGTTTACAAAGTATCTTAAAGAATTAATGAATAATTCTAAGAATTAAAACCAGGCCGGTAACAGATGCCACCTGTGTTAAAACTCCCCAAGGCATTTTTGCTTTTCCATTAGTAAGGCTCCCAAATTTATAGAAAGTTGAGAAGGGAAAAAACTTCCAATTAAATAATAAATATGGCATTTGCATTAAATCCCAAGACTCAGACATAAACACGCACAAAAAAAGATACAGGGTATTAGTAGTTCTGCCAAATATTAAGTAAGTTAAAACTAACCCTAAAGCTAGATCGCCAAAAGATTCTAAAAAGAGTATCACTTTATTTTTCTTCCTCCAACCCAAACCAAAATCCCAATGGGGGATCATATCAGCAATTGGGTGGGAGATGGCAGAAAGAGTGATGCCTAAAGCTGGATTTGGTACTGATGCAGCTATAGCTCCTCCTATTAATGCATGTGCGGTTGCGGTCATGTGCGTTTTCTCAGTATACCCCCTTTGTCAATTTGATTCAAACACAGTTTTTGTGGTAGGCTTATTTGCATATGTTTCCAGTACTTTTTAAAGTTGCAAGTATTAGCGTGTCTTCATTTGGTGTTTTTTTGGCCTTGGGGAGTTTGCTTGGTATATTTTTGGTTTGGAGATTGGCAAGGGCTTGGGATTTGGAAGAAGAAAAGACTCTGGACTTAACACTGCTTACTTTTGTAGGTGGTCTTTTGGGGGCAAGGGTGTATTTTATAATAGAGCACCTAAACTTATTTACTGCTTCACCCTTAAGTTTGATTTTAATTAATAGAAATCCGGGTTTTTCCTTTTGGGGAGGGTTTTTAGGCGGATGGCTTACTTTATTCTTTTTTGCAAAGCGTTTTAAGGTGGATTTTTGGCAGCTTGCTGATATTGCCTCAGTAGGACTTATGGGAGGATTAATCTTGTCTGACTTAGGATGCTTTTTGGGAGCTTGTAATATTGGTATTCCTTCAACAGCTTTTTTCTCTGTGACTATGGTGGGTTCTTTAGGGAAAAGGTTGCCTATTCAAATTATAGAAGCACTGTTTTTATCTTTCGGCCTGTTAAAAGTTTGGTCTAAAGCTTTACATTTTCACCAAAGAGGAAAAATAGTCAGCCTGGCATTTATTTATATAGGAATTAGCAGGTTGGTTTTAGAGCCTTTAAAACAGGATCATTCATCAGGTATCTTTTCTGCAATTCTACTGCTTTTAGGGTTAACCATTTTTTATAAAATTACAAAGCAAAGTCCTATTACACACTTAAAAAGTCTGGGACAATTTTTTATAAGGATCATTACAGATTCAAGGGAGCGTAAACAGGTGGTACAAACTGCAGGTAAAGGTTGGTATAATACAAAGGCGAGCATTGCCTGGAAATTAAGGAATTTTAAAAAGATGCTGCGGAGGTTCAATGTTAAATTTTCCTAAAAACACAATTACCTTTATAAAGAAACATTTACTGCGGCAACAAAGGGAAGTAGATAAAAATTTAAAAGAAGTGGAAGAAGATGATCCAGCAAACAGCCCTGCTTTGGCAGAGTCTTCAGAGCCTGGTACTGATTCCTATATTGCTGATGTTCATACAAAGAATATAGTTTTGGGACAACAATTAAAAAGTGCTAAAACCAGCATTAGAACAGCTCTTTTCAAAATTAAAAAAGGCACTTATGGTAAGTGTGAGAAATGTGGTAAGCAGATTGAGGTAGGCAGGCTTTTGGCCATGCCCACAGCACAATACTGTTTATCCTGCTCAACCAAAAATTCTAAAAAGAGATAAAACTTTCTTTGTCTCTTCTTAATTATCAATTATCAATTCTAAATTCTAAATTATGTTACGGTCCTCCCGGAGCATTAATACCTGTATTGGAATGTACATCCCCATTTATTTGGATCCAGGCTGGATTTAAGGTGGGAGCTGGGGTAAAAGCACATTGGTAACAATAACCTCTGGTAGGATTGGCATTGGCAGCACACCAGAGATTATAAGCATTACCAGGCCCGGGATCGGGTATCCAGGTTTTGTTACAGTAACTAATAGTGTTGGCAGGAGGAGTATTGGAGGGAGGCTGGGGGGCTCCTCCACAAGCTGCCAGGGTATTTACCCCACCAATAATTCCACCAGGACAAGGAGGCAGGGCACAGGTAAAATCATCTCCTTTGGTGGGACTAGAACATATTCTGGTTCCATTGAAGGTATCGCAACCAGATACCCACCAGGAATAAGCAGCGCCTGGAATGGATGGGAAAGTATAGGAGGTAGCAGTAATCCCATCAAAACAATATTCTCCTGTATTTAAGCTACTGCAATTGGGAGGAGTGGTATGGTTACTAGGGCTTACCCTAACTTGATAGTAAAAAGCATCAGTAGTAGCATTCCAGGAAACTGTAGCACTGTTGCCAGGAGTAGGACATAATGCCGGAGGGATTACAGTGGGAGGAGTTAAGGCACAATCTGCAAGGCAGGTAGCAGGAGTTTCTCCGCAACTGCATACCCCGTTGCCACAATAGTTTAAAGTTGCGTACCAGGTATCAGAGCCACTATTGTATGTCCGTCCAGAAGGTCCTTGTCTTACGGCAGTACAATCACCAATGGTGCAACCTGTGCTGTCAAGTTGCCAACCGGAGCCTAAGTCATGGCCAGCATTTTTACTGTTTATGGAATTAGTAATATAAAATAATTGATCTGTGCTTGCTCTCCAGTCATTAGTAAATTGTAAGTTAATTTGAGGTTTGCAAGTTGTATCTGAGTCGTTCATATTAACAGTCCTGTATCCTGTGCCATCTGTGCTATTTACATAATATACTGTAGAATTGTCGCTATAATCCCAGCCTAGGTGAGTAATAGTAACAGTGCAGAGGTTATTGGAGGTTGTGTATGAATCAGTTATGGCGGTAGAGCTATAACAAGTTCCGCCTCCGCCGCCACCTCCGCCACCTGAACAACCGCTGCAGTCGCTAGCGCAGCCTGTAGTGCTAGTAAATGCAGAGCAAAAGCCTTGGGCAGCGCAGGTATAACACTGGAAAGGGCCGGTAGGGTTACAGGTACTATCAGTGCATATACTGCCACCAATGCAACCACTGGTACAGCCGCCTGAGGGAGTGCATGTAATACTACAAGATTGGCCTTGGGGACAATCAGCCTCAGAGCTGCAAGCCAATGTTTTGTTAGCGCCTAAGAAAAGGGCAAGGGTTGTTAGAATTGCAAAGATTAAAATAGTGCTTTTTAATTTCATTTAGACTTATTCCATTTTGAGTACTTTATTTAGTTCCTTATTTAGCTCTACTTGAGGATTAAACCTTCTAATAAACAGCCAGGAAGCTACCTTAACTTGATCTTTGTCTGTTAAGTCCCGTTTTTTTGCAAGATCAATTTTTATTGTAATAGCCACAGTATCTCCGGGTTTAATTAAGGTTGCCAGGTCTGTTGGTTCCAGGTCTCCAATGAGGCCAAGTTTATAGGTTTTTAGCCCCTGAGTTTTATCTGCCACTTTTGGTATGACAGAATCAAGGTCTTCTGCTCCCACAGCAGTGTCAAAAGTGGTTTTATTATCCAGGTTTTTAATGCTAAAACCTATCCTGATTTTAGGGATGGGAATTAATTCTCCTGTTGGGGTCCTAATGCCAGCTGGATTTTCTAAAACCAAGTACCGGTCTTTGGAGCCAGGTATTTCTTTCCAGCTCTTAAAAGTGGCAACAATATATTTGGTCATAGCAGAAGGGGAGGCAACCATAGCTACAGTGTTACCTTTTTCGTCTATCAACCTGGTATTGGCATCTGAAAGTAATACTCCTGCTCCTGAAAAAGGGATACTGCCTTGGTTGCCATCACTAGTAATGTAATAAATATTCCTGCCTGAGGGGTCTGGGACAAGAGGGTAGTAAACATTAGGAATCCTGGGGATAGGGGAAGGAGAGGGGGGAGGAATGAGTTTAGCAAAGAAAGGGAGTTTTTTCCCAGAAAGTAAAAAAGAACCTACCAGTATTAATCCAGAAACAAGGATAATACCTGCAATAAAAAGCTGCGCTTGGGAAAACTTGGGCATTATTAATAATTAATGTAGCTAACAAAGGGGGATAAGTCAAGGAAGATTTAGGCGGGATTCTACTAAACCATAATCAGACAAGAAAAAATCATAAAATTGTCTTTGTAAGGAACCTGGAGATGCGAATTGGTAAGCAACGCGGTTTGTTAGCATTTGCTCGCCTGCAAACGCCCATGTTTCTTCTTCGCAATTAGTTTTCGCTATATCAAAGGCTTTTTTAAGGATGGTAGCCTTCTCTTCTCCAAGAGGTTCAAGAGATTTTCCGCCCTCGCTCCAATATCTTTGAGCTATTTTTTGAGCAATAGCCACAGGAGTCATATGTTTGGTATCAAAACCAAAGCTTTCTGGATCTGCTAAATACATTGCTGCAATTTGTTTGAAATAGGGGTTTTTGCCTTGGTTTAAGGCTTTTTGTAATTCTTCGTGCGTGACACCTTTTGGCCCTTGGTATTTTTCCAGTCCAAAAGACTGAAGAAACTCTAGTTGGATCTTATTGCCTGCATCTAGAAAAGCAGTTTCTTGAATTTCACGGTCAAGATAACTGAGCGGTTTACCACTTATTAATACTTGATTTTTGTATGCTTCTGTAAGGGCAGAATACTGGCTTCTATTATTTATAGTTTCATCTGGAGTTAGGAAGCTATCTATGTGGTTATAACCAGGGCTTAGGGCATGGGCTAATTCATGCGCAATTAAACGTTCAACACTTTTTTTGTTTGCAGATGTGGTGGTTGAAATCGCTATTGCTTTGCCTTTTTCCAAAGTAGTTG
>JAMCTD010000132.1 GCA_023380995.1 Patescibacteria group bacterium | reverse complement strand
TCTGCATTACCAGCCATATTTATTGCATTAACTATCTCCCCGCTGCTTGCTGTGGGGGTTGCAGTCATGTTTTTTGTAGTTCAACAGCTGGAAAATCATCTAATAGTGCCACAAGTAATGAAACGGGCTGTTGGTTTAAATCCCCTCATAGTAATTTTAGCAATTGCGATTGGTGGAAGATTGCTAGGCATAGCTGGTGCTTTACTAGCAGTCCCAATGGCCGTGGTTATACAAATTATAGCTACAGAAATAATTGAAGAAAAAAGAATTTAGTTGTATAAAATAATATTTGCCTAGGAAGATAGTAAGCCAGATTCTGTTTCTCGATGATCATTTATCTAATGCTCCTGATTTCGATATTTAAGCGAGCAGCTCTATCGGTTCTAGGATTGCAGCGGGGAGGATTGCCACGTTTCACCCGAGCATGACCCCGGTTCGTCACTGTTGCTCTATACTAGCAGTTACCTGTACCAATTTACATTGGCCACCCTGCTCTGTGCTGTCTGGACTTTCCTATACGTTCATAAAATTGAACATATCGATCATCCTTCTTCCTAGGCTCGTATATTTTACTATATAATGATTTGGGGGTCAATTTAACTTGCTTGCAAAAATAATTTCAGCTGCAAATATTGGACTTGATGCAAATTTAGTTACGTGTGAGGTGGATATTTCCATGCAGGGGTTGCCTTCTTTTACCATTGTTGGGCTTGGAGATAGGGCAGTTGAAGAAAGTAAAGAAAGGGTGCGGGCAGCGTTTAGAAATTCTGGCGCAGAATTTCCCTTACACCGGATTACTGTTAATTTAGCTCCGGCTGATATGCCTAAAGAAGGGCCATCCTATGATTTACCAATTGCTTTGGGTTTACTTTCAGCATCAGGACAGATAAGTAATGATCCTCAAAAGATAGATTTCTCAAAGACTTTAATTGTAGGGGAATTATCTTTAGATGGGCATATCAGCAAAATTAACGGAGTATTGCCTTTGGCTATTTTAGCAAAAGAACAGGGGATAAAAAGAGTAATAGTGCCAAAAGATAATGGACAAGAAGCAGCAATCATTGAAGGTTTGGAGGTTTTGGCTCCGGATTCCTTACAGCAACTCGTAAGAATATTACTTGGACAAGAAGAATTAAAGTTTGTTGAAAAACCTGTTTTAAATTTAGAGGAGAATTTGATTTATGAATATGATTTTTCTCAGATTAAAGGACAGGAACAAGCAAAAAGGGCTTTGGAAGTTTCAGCAGCAGGAGGACATAACATTTTACTGAAAGGTCCGCCTGGTGCAGGCAAGACATTGTTGGCCAGAAGTTTTTCCTCAATTTTGCCTCCCCTTACTTTTGACGAAGTTATAGAAGTAACAAAAATTTATTCAATAGCAGGACTTTTGGAAAGCAATAACTCGCTTATTACTTCCCGTCCTTTCCGCTCACCTCATCATAGCGCTTCATATGTAGGACTGTTGGGAGGAGGAAATAGTATCAGGCCAGGTGAAATTTCACTTGCCCACAGAGGTGTTTTGTTTTTGGATGAAGTTGCAGAGTTTCCGCGCCAAAGTTTGGAAAGCTTAAGGCAGCCGTTGGAAGATAGGCGTATTACAATTTCCCGTGCCTCTGGATCAATAAGTTTGCCTGCCCAATTTATTTTGTTTGCTGCCCAAAACCCTTGTCCTTGCGGGTTTTTAGGGGATAAGAAGAGAAATTGCGGTTGCATGCCCGGGCAAATTGCCAAATATAAACGCCGGATTTCCGGACCTCTGTTAGATAGGATAGATATTTATTTGGAAGTGCCGGCGGTTGAGGTAGACAAATTATCTGCTGATATAAAAGTTGAAAGTTCAGCTGAGATTAGAAAAAGAATTATTGCAGCTAGAAAAATCCAACAACAAAGGTTTAAAGGCAGGATCCTGACTAATTCTGAGATGAGTAATAGTGATATTAAGGATTGTTGTACGCTGACCCAAGAAGGCTTGGAACTTTTAAAGATGGCAGTATCTTCATTAAACCTTTCAGCCAGGGGTTATCACCGGGTCTTAAAGCTTTCCAGAACAATTGCAGATTTAGCAAATTCAGAAAATATTGAAGGAGAACATATTGCAGAAGCTTTGCAATATAGGGCAAGGGATGAGAGTTAAACAACAAGAAACCCCCCATTTAATTTGGAGGGTTTCTTGAGATGGTGTTTTTCAACAAAATTGTCTAAATGACAATTTTACCCACCGATTTTAAACATCGAAGTACCGCACACTGGGCAAGTACCTTTTGAGGCCTTTTTACCATTTTTCATAGTTACCTCTTGTACGTTTTCTGCGTCTCTTTTTTGGCGGCATTTAACACAATACATTTGTACCATAATATAAACTCACCCCCTTTCTAGAAGAAATTTAAATTTAAGATATGATTGCTTATAAGAAAGAAAAGCAAGATTTGACCGCCTATTGCGACAGATGAAAAGATTAAAATTTTCAATAAATCCTGATGAAGATAAGCAAGATCACTAGATTGATGGGTTATCGTGCCAGATGAAACTGGCGTATCGGCGTATCGGTGTATTGGTTTGTCAGAGTTTTTCTGGTAGCCTGATTTTATTTGGTCTATCCGGGTTTCTGACCCTTTTCCATAGACTTGTCTTCTGAGAATTTGCAGCCGTTTTTCCAATTCTGATTGTCGTTTGGTCTGTTGGATAGCCATGGGTTTTATGAATCCTACGCTCAATTGAGCCTAGCACGAACAGTTATGCCTGTCAAGCACTAATTGAACCTAATACTACAGGATTTGTATGAAAAAAGACTGTTTTGAATAATTGTTTCTTACTTTAAATGCATACTTGTAGTTGATTACGATCAGTTTACATGATTGTAGTTGACAAGGTTTGGGCTTTTTGGGTATATTGAAAGAGTAACTTATGTATTCGGATTGGGTTGGTTTTGCGGCCTGGGGGTTGTTAGTAATTTGGCTGGGATTGTTAAGTTTTCTAATTTGGCAGCAAAATAAGTTTCTAACATCACTTTTTCCAAAATCAGGAGAAAGAGATGTAAGAAAAAAATTTGAAGAAATTTTGAAAGTAGTTGAAGATTTTAAAGGAGAATTGTCTGATTTAGGCAGTAGGGTGAAAGCAGTTCAGAGCCAGAGTTTGCAACACATTCAGCGAGTAGGGTTTTTACGCTTTAATCCTTATAATGATACTGGAGGGGATCAAAGTTTTGCAGTATGCTTTTTAGATAATGAAGGAACCGGGATTGTGATAACCAGTTTACATGCCAGATCAGGAACTAGGGCATTTGGAAAAGAGATAATTTTAGGAAAAAGCGCTAAATACGAATTATCAAAAGAAGAGGAATTGGTAATTAAAAAAGCCATGACAGAAAGGTAGATGAGTTTCTAACGGAATTATGAATAAAGTAGCTGAAATTTTTGGAAAATTAACAAATTTACAAAGGATTTTAGTTTTAACCATATTAGGTGTAGTTTTATATGGCGCTTCAGCGAGCGTGTCTTATTCTGTGTTTAAAGGGAGTAATTTAAGTCCTATGCCTCAACAAGGTTCAACATCCAAATTACCTACTCCATCTAATGCTTTTGTTGAAGATCCAAACGAACCTAAAACAGAAACTTGTGACTTAAACGGTACAAAGCATACTAAAAAAGCTAAGGAATATTGGGAGAAGAGGCGGCCTCTGGCAGTAATGATAGAAAATCATACAGAAGCGCGGCCCCAATCAGGATTAAGTTCAGCAGATATAGTATATGAGGCTGTTGCAGAGGGTGGAATTACCAGATTTATGGCTATATTCTATTGTAATCTTTCAGATATCCAAGTTGGACCTGTGAGGTCAGCAAGAACGTATTTCCTGGATTGGCTTGGAGAGTATGATGCTTTGTATGCGCATGTTGGAGGAGCAAATACCCCGGGACCTGCTGATGCGTTGTCACAGATTATAAAATACACAGTTAAAGATTTAAACCAATTCAGTATTGGATTTCCTGTTTTTTGGAGAGATTATCAAAGATTAGGTCATTCTGTTGCCACAGAGCATACCATGTATTCCACAACCGCAAAGCTTTGGGAAGTTGGAGCTAAACGTGGTTGGATAGCCACAGACTCAGCCGGGGTTGCCTGGGATAAGAATTTTAAACCTTGGACTTTTAAAGCTGATAAAGGCGGCGGGGCAACTGCAAAGATTGCAGTTAATTTCTGGGAATCACAGTCAGGCTATGACGTTACCTGGTTGTATGATCCTGCTACAAATTCCTACAAAAGACAAAATGGTGGTTCAGACCATCTTGATTTGAATAATAAAGCCCCAATTTCTGTAAAAAATATTGTTGTTCAATTTGAGAAGGAAACAAACGCCAATGATGGTTACCCTGGTAATGTGCATTTATTGTATGGTACAACTGGTAGTGGAAAAGCTTTGGTCTTTCAGGATGGCAATGTAATAGAAGGGAAATGGGTTAAGGCATCAAGACTTGCCAGAAGTAAATATGTAGATAAAAATGGTAAAGAAATAGAATTTAATGCCGGTCAAATTTGGATCCAAACTGTCCCGGAGGGATCCAAAGTAAGTTATTAAATAAAATTTTCTGCCCGGAAAGGAGGTTAAAATGCTTGAGGAACTTTTTGTCTCAAGAGTCCGGGTAAAAATACTACAACTTTTTCTATCTTCTGCTCAAGGATCTCTTTTTCATGTCCGTGAGATAGTCCGGAGAGTTTCTGAAGAAATTAATGCTGTCCGGCGCGAGTTGGCCAGGATGGAAAAATATGGTATGGTTTCTTCGGAATGGCGGGCTAACAGAAGGCTGTATTTATTTAGGAAGGATTATGTATATTACAAAGAACTTCTAAGTCTTGTTGCAAAATCAACAGGACTGGGGGGAAATTTTATTAAAAATAAGGCAAAGCTGGGAAAAGTTAAATTTGCCTTTTTGTCTACCCGTTTTGTGAAATATACACCTGCGTCTTCTGAGGATGTTGATTTGTTGGTTGTTGGGAGCATAGTTTTGCCCGAGCTGCAAGCTATTATTTCTGATGAGCAAGCCAAAAGAGAAGCGGAGATAAACTATTCATTTATGGATGAAGCAGAATTTAAATTTAGAATAAAAAGAAGAGATCCGTTTATATTAAGGGTATTAATGCAACCCAAGATTATGTTGATAGGGGATGAGGACGAACTTTTAGAAGGGGTAATAATTTGATAAATTCTGCTAAACTGTTAGATAATTAAATATCAATGAAACCAAGAATAGTTTTGTGGCTTATTGTTGTAATATCGCTAGTGGTAATCTTAATAGATATCCCAAACCCCCCCTCAATTAAAATATTAGGCAAGAAAATAGGAGTTAAATTCCCTTTAAAATTAGGACTTGATCTGCAAGGCGGGACGCAATTGGTACTGGAGACTCAAATGGACAAAATTGATTCTAAAAGCCGGGATAATGCTTTAGAATCTGCAAAAAATGTCATAGAGCGGAGGGTTAATTTATTCGGTGTTTCTGAAGCTTTAGTGCAAACATCGAAATTAGGCAATCAAAGAAGGATTTTAGTAGAGCTGCCGGGTATTAAGGATGCTTCATCAGCTGCAAATTTAGTGGGAAAAACAGCGCAACTTGATTTTAGGGAATTGATAGCAACTCCTTCAGCAGAGGCTACTCAATCTGCGGTAGCATATTTGAATTCTTTTCAATCAACAGGGTTAACAGGGGCAGATCTAAAAAGCTCTCAGGTAACTTTTGGCAGTGGAAAAGGTAGTGCCGGGCCTCAAGTCGCCATTGAATTTACAGATAATGGAGCCAAGAAATTTGCAGAAATAACAAAGAAAAATGTTAGTAAACCTTTAGCTATGTTTTTAGATAATACGCCAATTAGTTGGCCGCCGCCAATTGTGCAACAGGAAATTATTGGAGGAAACGCTGTAATTACCGGAAATTTTACACTGGAAGAAGCAAAGAATTTAAGTGTGCAGCTAAACGCCGGGGCTTTGCCGGTCCCAATTAAAGTCATAGAGCAACGTTCTATTGGTCCCACGCTTGGCCAGCAGTCTGTAAACAAAAGCCTGGTGGCAGGTATGATCGGGCTATTTATAGTGGTGTTATATATGGCAGCCTCTTATGGCATTTTAGGATTAGTGGCAGATGCAGCTTTGGTTATTTATACTCTTTTGATCCTGGCAATTTTTAAAACAGGTCTTTTCGTTCTGCCTCCTGTAACATTAACTTTAGCTGGTATCGCCGGATTTATTTTATCAATCGGGATGGCAGTTGATGCCAATATCTTAATTTTTGAAAGGATGAAGGAGGAAAACCGTTGGGGTAAAAGTAAAACTTTGGCTTTAGAATTAGGATTTAAAAGGGCCTGGTCTTCAATTTGGGCTTCCAATGTTTCCTCGCTTATGACTGCTGCTATTTTGTATGGTATGGGCACTTCTTTGATCAGCGGTTTTGCAA
>JAMCTD010000131.1:3722-5399 GCA_023380995.1 Patescibacteria group bacterium | reverse complement strand
GACAAAGGCAGGATTGACTATATGATTGCAAACTCAAATGGTTTAGACACAGAAGTTTTAAGGATATATAAAAAAGAAGGCCAGGATGTAGTAAAAATTGATGAAGAAAACTGCCGTAAGTTATCTCCGGATATAAAAATAGTAAAAAAACAACTTGCTGTTTACCATATCAGGGAACACCTCTTCCGTCATGATCCAAAAGAGTTAGCCACCGCCATTCTAGGGCTAAATTAGCCTCAAAAAGGTTCATGTTAAGCAAAAACGAGCTATTGACAAAAAACGAAAATTAAGGTTAATATCAATACGGAAATTTTATTGCAGATGGACAATCAATACCTGCCAAAAGGTTTTATAATTACGCCTAAAAATACAAAATACACCTCATTAAATTTTGCTGCTTTTTGGTTTACCACTGCGTTAACAGCTTTAGTGTTTTCATTATACTTTTCCTTATATTTATCAACCACTAAATTTGTTAAACCCAACGTCCAAAGTTTTAAGCTATATGCAGCTTTGCCTGAATCCACAAGCTCAATTTCAGATGAAATTGAACAAGCAGATGCCAGGTCGAAAATAATTGAAGATTTTTTTACAGGCTATAAATCTGTCTTATCTGCCTACAGCAATACCTTTGTCCAAGTTGCAGACAAATACAAACTGGACTACAAATTGTTACCAGCAATTGCTATGCAAGAATCAAACGGTGGCAGAAGAGTAATAAACAACTCTTTCAATCCTTTTGGATATGGGATTTATGGTTCACTTGTAGTTAAATTTAATTCATGGGATGAAGCAATAGAAAGGGTGGGAAAAGCTCTAAGGGAAGATTATCTAAACAAAGGATTAAAAACACCTTACCAAATTATGACCAAATACACCCCTCCCTCACTTGAGAAAGAAGGAGCCTGGGCCAAAGGCGTTACCACCTTCATGGAAGAACTCCAGTAGTTTGACTTTGTAACTAAAATCTGCTATACTATCGGATTCAATCCTGACCTATGCGTCAGGATTTTTTAAATCTATGAAAACAAAAGCTTTGGTTGTTTTTCTCTCTATTCTTTTGATCTTTTCCCTAAGCAGACAAGTGTCAGCTGAAAAATTAGTGGAAAAAGATCCTATTCAAAATAACTCCACCTCATCGGAAATTGAGGCTAAAAAGTTAGATAATAAAGCTAAAATTTTATCAGAATATTTAGCTAACTTTGACTCACCCCTGCAATACCATGCCCAGGATTTTATTGATGCTGCTGATTCTTATGGATTAGACTGGAAACTTATCCCTGCCATTGCCGGGGTTGAATCCACTTTTGGAAAACATATTCCTGGTGGGTTTAATGCCTGGGGTTGGGGAGTATATGGTACCCAAGCCATTTATTTTAACTCCTGGAGGGATGGAATCTTTACCCTTGCCAAAGGGTTGCGTGAAGGCTATTTAGATAAAGGCTTAAATGATCCTTATTCTATGAACAGAGTTTATGCAGCTTCACCTTTTTGGGGTGGAAAAGTAAGCTATTTTATGCAGGATTTACAAAGTTTTGCAGATAAATTTGAGGCAAATACAACTCAGGTGAGCCAAATAGGCAAAGATCCTATCGTTGCTGCTGTTTCAGGCCAATTGGCCTTAAGGTAAATAAAGTATATAATTCCTTCATGCGTCTTATTGCTGCAATTTTGCTG
>JAMCTD010000131.1:0-3712 GCA_023380995.1 Patescibacteria group bacterium | reverse complement strand
ACTTTTTAACCACACTGTCAATTTCTCCATAACGGTCTTATTGCTGCAATTTTGCTGGGTAAGTTAATTAACTATCTTATAAGATTTTTAAAAATCGGAGGAGGATCTGCTGCTCCCGGCTTATATTCATTAAGAATAGATCCTAATCTTGTTGAAAATCTGGCAAAACAGATTCCAAAAAATGTGATTATCACAGGAACTAATGGTAAAACCACAACAGCCAAAATGCTTTCACATTTTGCAAAATCAACAGGGTTAAAAGTAATCAGAAACCACACAGGCTCTAACCTTGAGCGCGGCATAGCCTCAACCCTAATCCAAGATTCGAGCCTACACCTTCGAGGTGTCAAGCTAAACTATGATTTGGGGATTTGGGAACTGGATGAGGCAGCTTTTAACAACTTAGCCCCTAAATTAAAACCTGATTTAATAGTGTTTTTAAATGTATTCAGGGATCAATTAGACCGTTATGGAGAAATTGACAGTGTGGTTAAAAAGTGGGGACAAACACTACAAAAAATTCCTGCTGAAACTTTAGTTTTAATAAATGGGGATGACATAAACACTGTAAAATTAGCCAGGGATTTTAGGGGAAAAGTAAAAAAATTTGGGGTTAAGGATTATAAAATAATGGGTGAAGGAACCCATCATTTAAAAGAGAAGGAAAACTTGGATTTTGAAGCTAGAAATGTTAAATTAGACGGCCTAAAATGTTCCAGTTTCTCATTATTCATCAATCATCAATCATTACTCATAAATCTTCCCTTGCCTGGCCTTTACCACATATATGATGCTTTAGCTGCTCTAGCCTCTGCTTCTTTACTGAATTTACCAGTACAGCAATTTACCAACACTCTGAAAAACTATTCCCCAGCTTTTGGGAGAGTGGAGAAGCTGCCTTTTGGATATATTTTCCTGATCAAAAATCCGGCAGGAGCAACACAGGTTTTTGAAACCATAGCTCCAAATATTAAAACAAAGGATACTTTGCTTTTGGCATTAAATGATAATTTAGCAGACGGAACAGATGTTTCCTGGATTTGGGATGCCAAATTTGAGCACTTACGACCAACGGATAACGAACAACGGATTATCTGTTCAGGAAACCGTGCTTACGATCTTGCTTTAAGGCTAAAATATGCAGGCATTGAACCTGAAATGATTACTTGTGAGCCGGATTTACAAAGCGCTTTAAACAAGGCAAAAACCAACCTAAAAGGAAATCTATTTGTTCTACCCACTTACACAGCTATGCTGGAACTACAATCAATTTTAGCCAAATCTGGTATAAAGAAAAACTACTGGGAAGAGGATGCATGAAAAAGTTATCAATTGCCAATTCTAAATTATCCATTACCTTAGGTTATCTTTATGGTGATTTAATGAATATTTATGGAGACAGGGGCAATATTATTGCCTTGCAAAAACGCGCTGCCTGGCGGGGAATTGAAATAATAATCAAAATGTTTACGGTCGGAGATAAATTGAACAAAAGCGACGCAGATCTTTTCTTTTTTGGGGGGGGACAAGATCAGGCACAAGAGTTGGTGGCAAGGGATTTGGTAGCAAGTAGCAAGGGAGGAATAATCAAACAAGAAGCAGAAAGGGGAGTGCCGTTACTGGCCATTTGTGGTGGGTACCAGCTATTGGGGGATTATTATCAGCCCTCCGGGCTACCATCTAAAGACGGTAAACCTCACAAGGGACCTAAGCTTCCTGGTGTAGGACTATTTCCAGCTTACACAGAAGCAAGCTTTGACAGAATGATTGGTAATATTGTTGTGGAATCTATGTTTGGGAAATTAGTGGGTTTTGAAAACCACTCCGGGAAAACTCATCTTAAAAAAGGAGCCAGTCCTTTGGGCATGGTAATAAAAGGCTTTGGCAATAATGGCAAGGATCAAGGAGAAGGTTGTGTTTACAAAAATGCTGTTGGCTGTTACATGCATGGATCGCTTTTACCTAAAAACCCAAAACTGGCTGATTGGCTTTTACAAAAAGCTTTGGAGGTTAAATATGGGAAAAAAATTGAGCTAGAATCCCTTGATGACACCTTGGAACTTCAAGCCCACAATAAAGCTATTTCAAGATTTAGCTAAAAGCTGTTACAATACAAAAGCATTAGGTGCCGAAGTGGTGGAATGGTAGACACGCAGCGTTTAGGGCGCTGTGCCGCAAGGCATGGAGGTTCGAGTCCTCTCTTCGGCACACTTTCTTACTAAATTCTAACTTTGCTTAATTTGACATCTAGCCATAAAGTTGTAGAATATGCTCGCATATGGCAAATACAGTATTGGATCCGTTTTCAACCCAGGCAAAAAGGGAAAGAGTTCCCAGAAGCCAAGTGATTGGTGGCATTATGGGCGGTATTGACGAGAGCGAGTTTGAAACTAGATCTGAAACTAGACCTGAAAATTCTCCAACATACAGAGAAGTTGGAGTTTCCAGATTTCCTTTAAAAGGCACTATTGAAGGATTCCATAGTCCATCCCGCCCAACTCAAGAAGCACCAATAATTCCTCAACATGAGGATAACTCAATAGATTTAGATTCAAATCGTTATCTTAAAGCAGGAGGAAGCTTTAGTAATTTGAATTTTGCAGAAGGGGCAACACAAGAAATTACTAAAGTAGGTGAAATTGCATCAGATACTGCAAAAAGCTTTGGTGAAGCTGGTTGGAGCCTTTTTAAAGACATTGTTGGAATAGGTGAACAAACATCAAAGGAGGCTACTCAAAGTACACAGGAAAATACTGCTGCGACAAACAATGGCACTACAATCCAACCAGATCACGAAACTGCCTTATTGAAACGAAAAGAAATACAAGTTTTCCTTGAACAAATGAGTCAGAAAAAGTCTATTTTAGAAGCTCAACAAGCAGCAGATGAATCTATTAGACGCACAGGAAGGATTCTTACTAAAGAAGAAGCCTTAGCAGAAGGCCATCTGGATGAAAAAGCAACAAGTACACAAATGGATATTGCAAGAAAAGAGAGCGAGATAGCAGAAGAGGTAGAAAACCAGCAACAAGAGGAAAGTATAGCTGCAACTAATCCAAAACAATTTGTAGGAGAAAATGATTTACAAAATAGAGAAGGTGGAAGTCAGCTTGGTGGAGTAGGCGACGTAAGTCCAGGCTAAATCCGCTTGAATATATTATCTTCATAACTTAAAATATCAAAGACGGGCAGTTAGCTCAGTTGGTAGAGCGCGTTCTTGACGTGAACGATGTCGGGGGTCCGAATCCCTCACTGCCCACCAGTTTATGATAAGATAAAAATGACTCCACAAATTAAAAAACATTTAACAGCAAATATGAATTTAAGTAAGAAAAATATTATTATTGCTAATTTTTTAGGAGGACTTGCTTGGGGATTGGGCACTGTAATTGGAGCTACAATTGTTGCTACTATTGTAATTGCTATCTTAAGGATATTTAATTTTATTCCAGGGTTATCTGATTTCCTTAACCAGCTTCCCAAATCACCCAGATAATTTCTGCTTGACAAACAGTACTTAGCAAAATATCATCAAAATATGGTCATGAATTTTTCTTACAGTTGCTCTTGTAGCTCTACCCTTTTTAAGGGAGGACTTCAAGTGTGATTTTTAAGAAAAATCAATCACACAAGTAAAGCCCCTCCCTGGAGGGGTTTTTTTGTGGAGAAAGGAGGTGGAAAATATGCCACCAATCACTTGGCTTCTGGGAAC
>JAMCTD010000130.1 GCA_023380995.1 Patescibacteria group bacterium | reverse complement strand
TGTTTCTTCCCCGTTTTTGTAAACTGCTTTTTGCTGATCAGACTTAGCAACAACTTGTTCCACTACTTGTTCTTGTTCCTCTAAAACAGGTTCTGGTTTTAGAGTTTGAACAGCCTCAGCAGAAACTGCACCCCCGGTCTTTGCTTTACTGCCTGATTGAGCGTTTACTAATCCTTCAGTTTCTGGTTCTTCCTCTAAACCAGGAGAAACCACCACTTGAGGTGTTGGATATTCCAATCCATGTGGCATTGCTATTGGTGCAACCTGAGGCTCAATCCCAGGAACTATTACTGAAGCTTGTTCAATAACAACCGGTTTCACCTGAGGCTCTACCAAATCCAACCATTGTGGTATTTTTGCAGCTTCTTCTACGTCTAAAAAAACCTGCGCCATTGGTGGTTGAGTATTAAAAACAATTGGCTCTTGCAAGTTAAATTGTCCCACAGTAATTATTGGCATAGTATTTTTAAAATCCTCCATTCCTACCTGGCTTTCATTAAATATTGGTAAAACAGGAGCAGTTAGCTCTATCTCTGACCCTGTTATAGGCACGCTGGCATTTAATTCACCTAAAGACCCTCTCATCCCGCCTGGATCAAGATTAATCCCGGCTGGTTCTAAAGTTGCAAAACCTGCTAAAGAACTCACAGGCCCCTCAGCCACAAAACTTGGACCCATTGGTGCAGAAAACCCTCCTGCCTCAATTCCACCCAAAGACGGACCACTGCCTAAAGCTGGTCCAATACTTGCAGCTACTCCAACTCCGCCACCAACACTTTCAACCCTCATGTTTTTCCTTTCTTGTTCAAACCTGATTTTGCAATTGAACAACCTAACAATAACTTAATCTCTCCTTGACTGCTTGATATTATTCTGATATAATACTGACGTATATGAGCCTAAATCCTGCCTACAATTTTCAAGAAGCACAGTTGGGGCCAAAGTTTGCTCAAAATCACCTGAGAAGATTTAAGGAACTGATTGATTCCTCCCTCTCTTTTGTGGCTGTTTCAATGCCTGGGGTTGGTGTGTCCTATTTCCTTAAGTATTTGGTTATGCAGGATTTTGCATACTTTATTCATGTTGATTTGTATTCTTTACCCACTCTTTCCCAACACGAGTTTTACAAATTATTACTTTCAGAACTGGGTGGAGATCCGGATTTAAAAACAGACGAAGACCTACTTTCTGAGGCTAAAAAGCTCTTGCAGAACCTTTCTGAAAAACAGGGTAAAATTGTGATCATTTTTAGCAGATTTGATCAGCTGAAAGACCAATTTGACTGGAATTTCTTGTCAAATATCCAATCTTTAAGCGCTATCTCACCAAATCAAATTATACTAATCTTTACCTCCACCAAACCCCTGCACAAACTTGCGCCGGATGCTCTTTCCGGAGGCAACCTGAATTTTTACTCCAAAGAGCTATATTTTAAACCTTATTCCAAAGAAGACTTAAAAAAACTACTCAAGGTTGAACCTGTAAAACCTATCTCAAAGGAGGATTTAGAAAACTCATTAAGCTTATCAGGTGGCCACAACCAGCTATTCCATATCCTTTTAAATTCCCAAAAACAGCATAATTTGCTCTTAGACCAGTTTGTCAAATTGCAACTTAAGGAATTTGTAGATTATCTTGATTACCACCAAAAGAAAACTGTCCAAAAAATAGCCTTGGGAAAAAAGGTCTTGGAAATTGATGAGTATTTATTGGAAATAGGCATGGTCAAAAAAACAGAAAACAGGTATGAGCTCTTTACTCCCCTGCTTACAGAATATATAAAAACAAATCTACCAGCCAAGCTTCCTGTAAAAGAGGCAAAACTGTTTAAACTGCTTAAAAATAATATTGGAAGAACTGTTTCAAAAGATCAAATATTTGCAGAACTTTGGGGAGAAAATAATGAAGATGCTACAGATTGGGCTTTAGACGCCTTAATTTATAGACTCAGAAAACACCCTTTTATAAAAGGTGGTGGCTATATCATCGAAAGCCAAAAAAAGGTTGGTTATACCCTAATCCAAACCTAATTATTTTTTAGGTATTCTGGGGTTGTACACATGCGATTATAATCCAAGCCAGATCCTCCTCTAACAAAACCATAAGGAATTCCATTTACACTCATATAACCTTTACCTTCCGGACCCAAATCGCAATCAGCTGGAACTACAGTAGGAAGAGGTGTAGAAATCTCTCTAGGAGCGCTAGTAGGAGTAGCTTCTGGAGTACTTGTTGGCTGATTAACAGCAGATGCTCTAGAAGCACACCCTGTAAGCATCATAGTAGCAAGTATGACTGGTCCAATAAACTTTTTTATTTCTGGATTTGTCATCTGATAGTATTTTTACAGGATAAGTTTATAACTTCTTATGTTTGATGTCAAACTGAAGAGTGAGTTTTTTCGATTACCTCATACAACACTATTCCCAAGGAAACCACCACATTAAGGCTAACATTTACCCCAAACATCGGGATTTCTACAATTGCATCAGCTACTTCCAGCACTTCTTTTGACACCCCATCACTCTCATGACCCACCACTAGGCATACAGGTAATTTATACTCAAACTTATCATAAGGGATTGATTTAGCGCTCTGTTCTATTGCGATAACTTTGCACCTTGCACTTTGCGCTTTGCACTTGCGGACCGCCTCTAAGGCGGTCTCGCAATACTCCCAATCCACCCACTCAGTAGTATTAATAGAAGCCTTTTTGATCCTGTGGTTTGGTGGAATTTCTGTGCCTGCACAAAGATAAACCTTTTTTGCTGCCACTGCGTCAGCCAGCCTAAAAATAGACCCAATATTATAAGTATCCAAAACATTGTCTAAAACAATATAAATTTCCTGCTTTTGACCCATACCCTGTCCCCTATAACCTGTACCCTTCCTCAGCTGTTTAGCATTTAATTTCATAATAGTAACCAACTTTCCTGTTTCTATGGCTGTATTTTAGCATACAGCCTAATTTTTATCACAAAAAATACCCCATTTTAAAGCTAAAATGTGGTATAATATAGGGTAATAGTTTATCAATTAGGATAAACCTATGGTTAAAATATTAGGTTTGGAACCCGGGTTACCAGACCAAGAAAAAAACAGCGCTCCTTCCACAGAGTCACCGTTCTATATCTACAGTACCTTAAAACTAACTTTTAGTCAAGGAGGAAATTCCTATGAATGAAGCTAGCGTTAACGCACCCTCGCTTCATAACCCACCTTTGAATGAGTTAGGACACAGAGTCCAAGAAGTAATATCTTTTGTAAGCAGACACCCCAAAGAAGTAGCAGTATCTTCCTTATCTTTGGCTGTATTAACTTTAGGATCCTGGTATTTCATAACCCAAAAAGCCCCAGATATCTCTCCTGTACAAACAAATGCGTACACTTCAGATAATCCTATCCAACCCAACTTGGACAACTTGCTTATCCCAGATACAAATATCTACCCTGGTGTATTGGCTACCCAAACCAACACTCCTATCTCTACCCCAACTGAAACACCAATCCCTACTGCCACCATGGGATTATTTACTAACTCACACCACAATAGTAAAAATGATGAAGGAAAATTTCCTCCCACTGCTACTGCTACCAGTACTCCTACTGAAAAACCTCAACCAACTGCCACACCTACAGAGCAAATAAAAAATCCTAAGCAGAAAAAGACTGAATTTAATATTAGTCCTTTAATTTTAGAAAAAGGCACTCAACAAGACCAAGCTCATGCAAAACAACTTCTCGCAATAAGTAAAGATGTTCTTAAGACAATTTCTATGGATGGTTTTTTTGATTATATCGTTATTGCTGATCCTAATGACTCTATTTTTGGATCGAAAAATAGTTATAGTTGGCAAACCCGGATGATACAAGAGTACAAAGTAGGAGCAACTACTTTGGAAAAAGGCAAAGCAATAGCGATTTCAACCACCACATCTGCAGACAAAAAAAGTGTTGAACGTTTAATTGCGCATGAATTAACCCATGCCCTAATCCCTGGTT
>JAMCTD010000129.1 GCA_023380995.1 Patescibacteria group bacterium | reverse complement strand
CCAGGGGAATTGAACAAAAGCCATGAGTGGAATGGCCTCCCAGATGAATGCAGATTTGTTATGTTGCAAAAATAAAGAGAGAAGAAAGCTAATCCCCAGAATTAATAGAAATATTAAGGACTTTTTATTAACGGCAAAATTGTGTTTATTTTTTATAACCGCTTCGCCAAAATCCCGCTCTTTAGGGCGAGGATGTAGGCGAAGTAGATTATAGTCTTCCGCGGCATTAAACTGCGAAGCGGATGTAAACTTGGAAAAAAAACCACGGCTTTTCAAGCCGCGGAAGTTTATTAGAAAGAATCCTAAAACTAAAGCCAATACAAAAACGGCCCAATTGACCACTCCGACCTGAAATGACAAACCATCATTATATCCCCACTGGGAAACCCCATAACCCCAAAATGTTGAAAAAAATTGAGAGAGAGCTACGAAATGGGCCCTGAAATTAAAATAGCCAACAATCAAGTACTGTGTTTGAATCAATTGTCTCTCAAACATTGCCGGAAGCAAGAAAAATGCGGACACACCGGAACCTAAGGCGAGCGAACTTACAAACGGAAATATCAGTTTCCATGCTCCTTTAGCTATAATGAGATAAATCCAGAAGATTACTAAAAAAGGCAGAAACATTAATGTTGTAATGTTATGCGTCAGAAAAAGTCCTGTGAGAGAAAGAGCAAGCAGACAAACCCTTGTTAAATTCTTTCTTTCCGACAAAAGCAAAGATGCATAAAAAATTAAAGGGAAAAATATAAAAGCAAAGCTTTCAGATAAAGATCCCCGGACATAAATATCAACCGCTCTGTACGGGGCATAAGTATAAAGAAAAACCGCTAAAATTGCGGCCTTCCGGTCAAAGAGTTTACGGCACAAAAGATACATCGCCACAGCCGATAAAATACTGCTTAATATAAACAATATCTTTGCAACCCAGATGAAATTTAACTTTTATAGCCCGATTACAGCTCCCAAGTAATAAGGCAGGGGTGCATAAAAATTAAAAAGAGGTTCGCCATACCTTAAATCCGGCGCCCACCTAACAGGAAATTGCCCTGAAGCTAACGCTGAACTCATTTGCTGTAATCTGGCTATAAAAATATAATCTTGGGTATAAAAAAATTTAAAGTTAAAAAAAGGCAAAATAGTCGGAAGGGTTATGAGACTCAAAAAGAAAAAAATAACTAAGGCTTTTTTCATAAATTCTAAAACTCAGGGCAATACTTGATATAAAACTGTAGCATCTTGCAAAGAGCGATCCAGCGGTTTAAGTTTAGGATATTCTTTGATTAACACCACATTGCTGACACTACCTTCTAGGTCTTTCTTATTTCCAATAAAATAGGTCAGGTTATCTTTGGCCGCCTTCCGTATCTCAGCCGAAATGGTAGCACTGCTGCCTACTATTGATATTTTTGATTTATCAAGATAAATTTGAATCCCGTCAGGCAGTGTCCCAAAAAAACCGGCTGTTCCCAAAACAACCTTTTTATCTCTGCTCTTTTCTAAAAGAAACTTTGCGATATCGGCAAATCCATATCCTGCTGTCCAATCTTCAAAATATCCCTTTCTCTCCTCCTTGGGAAGCGGTGCTTTCCCAGGCGAAGTTAATAGGAAAAAATCAAAATACAAGGGAAGAGGCAAAAGAACTATCAACATCAGAAGAATTGGAAAACGTTTGATATATGCAAGCCTCGGTAATATTTTTGTTACTCCGAATCCAGCTATTACTAAAAATAGGGGAATCGAAGATAAGAGATAACGAGCAGTAAAAGTTCGTAAAAATGCCATATTGACAAGTAACGGAATGAGCGCCCAAAGCAAAATTATCCCTCCCCCCAGCGAGGGACCACGGAACATTTGTTGCCATACCACAAATATTATGTAGATCATTCCCATCACTACAGAAAATAGAATTGGCCAGGTTAGAAGTTTAGGGAACCAATCAGCAATATCATTAAAATGAGGGATAAACGGATCAAGAGGCCGGGGAGCTAATTCCATTGGAGAAAAAATATAATCCATATTCCTTGAAGATAACATTTGAAAATTTGGCCCAAGCCGCAACATGTTATACATAGCAAGCGCAATCCCAATCGCAATACCCCATAGAACTATTAATTTGACCAATGCGTTTTTCCCGCCCTTTCTTCTAATAAAACTTATTATTGTTACGGGTAGTACAAACAAATTAAACATTCCGGGTGTTTTTGTTAAGATACCGCCTCCCAATAAATAGCCTAAGATCATGGCAATATCTAACCTCAGACTACTTACCAACCAGACGGCAAAATAAACCGACCAAATAGTAAAGGCGGCCAGCATTGAATCAACTAGAGCCATCCGGTCAAAAAACACAGTATAGGGAGTAATCACGTATAACAAGCCTGCCCAAAATGCGGTACGGACATTAAATATTTTCTTAGACAAAGCAAATACCCCCAGAAGAGAGAAAAAGCCTGCTAAACAAGAAAGAAGTCTGCCTGCAAGCAAAGGATCATGGATAAATTTAAAAAGCGGTACCATCAGCCACATAAAAAGGGGAGTCTTACCATCAGATAAAGGCAAGAAACGCAAGGTTGGTTCTGATCTTATGACTTGCGCCCACCGAATATAAATAGCCTCATCAGCGAAGATAGGTTGCAGCGTCAAATTTGGCAATCTGAGAATAAAATACGCAGCAATTAGAATCGAAAGAATCAATATTTCCTTGCGACGTTTAACTAAAAAATCCACTTTTCTATTATACCAACTTCCGCGCTCAAATTGTCTACTATACCCAATGAGGCTGGGAATCTTTCTTTCTCAAACGAAAATATTAATACTTCCTCTTCAAATCATTCCATCTGATCCGGAACATATCATAAAGTGCGGCCAAAGCATCTTTCAAAACCTGCACCCTTTCAGTATCCACATAGTTCCACTCCACTCCTACCTCGGCAATCTTGAAACCATATTTCTTGGCCAGGTACAAAATTTCAACATCAAATCCGGCATTAACTGCCCCACCTTCAGTATGCAATACTCCCCATTCACCTTTAATTCTGGGAATGATTCTTTGAATAGATTCTTGATTAAAAGCCTTGAAACCGCATTGCGTATCTTCAAACGGCAAACCCAAAATAATCTTGCGAAGAAACGAAAAACCCCAAGCCGATAATTTCCTAAGCGCCGGTGCCCCGGCCCTGCCGTGGCGGGAACCAATA
>JAMCTD010000128.1 GCA_023380995.1 Patescibacteria group bacterium | reverse complement strand
AAAGGCCAAAATGCTGCTGTAATTGAGGATCTAATTTCTACTGGAGACAGCGCCATTAACAGTGTTAGTGCTATCAGGGCTGCTGGAGGTGAAATTTGTTGTGTGTTTTCCATTATTACTTATGGTTTAAAAAAAGCAGAAGAAAATTTTAAAGAACATGATTTAAAACTTTTTTCTCTTACTACGTTCCAAGATGTAGTGAGTAAAGCCAGGGAATTAAACTATATTAATGAGGAAGATATTGAAGTAATTTTAGACTGGACTTCAGATGCTACTGCCTGGGGCAAAAAAATGGGGTTTGAGTAGAATTCATTTAATAACTCAGAAATCGATTGACTACTGGAATATTAGCAGCCAATCTTCTTTGGAAAAATGGAGAATAACGATCCTGCAAGCGTCTGGGTAAACCGTCACTATCATGTATTCTTTCAATAGCTTGGGCTTCTTCAACCTTAAAGCTTATAGCTTGCTCGTTTATTCTTGCTAATTGACTGACTAATATCTTCGAAACATCTTGATCTCCAGGAAGAATTTTATCCCTTCCAGCCCAACCTAAACAATAATCTGGATGTCCTTTTATTTTCCCCTCTTTCTTTCTATTTTCATATAGATAATATTCCGTATCCGATATTCTCGATCCATAAAAAGAAGCAACATAAGGAACATCTCCTTCATCGAAACCAACTATTGTAGCTACAAACATTTCACGGTTAAACCAAGCTAATCCATCATATGCATAATCTCCAGTCCAATATGAACAAATTACACTTGCATCTGCTACATCTTGAAACCTATGCCTTAAGGCGATCCCTAAAGCAGGCTGGGGCGGTAAACCTAAAACTGGTGATTGATCATATGGAACCAACATCTCAGCTGCATTTTTTATCTTATAAGGAACTCTATCAACTTTTCCTCCCCAAAGGCTCTTCATATCTTTTAGAGCCTCTTGGGCACTAACTGCTTTTAGCAAACCTCTGAGCCTTAAGTTTAAAGCAGTTTCTTGGTCAATTACTGCTTTCCTAGCTGCAGCTTTCTCTTGCGCTTTTTCCCGTCGTTCACGCTTCCACCTTAACTCTAAGCTTCTACGGTCTTCTGTTACTAACTTAACTGGATCTGCTGCGCCTTGGAATTGTTCTCTCTGAAGTATTTCTTTTAGCCTACCCATAATATTCAAGCATTATACAACACTGCAATTATAAAGCCTTATCTCAAAAAGCATCTTAATACAATAACTCTACGGCTGTATGTTTATTGTATTACCTTCCAATATTATCTGATTCTACTACCATTACCCAATCTTCTATCCCAACATTTTTAATAAAATCCCTTAAAGCTTTTGTACAGTTTTTCTTGGTTCCCCAGACACTTTGCTGAAAGTTTATAAATCCCCATTGTTTTAATTTGGACCGCAACAGATCCCTAGCTTGCCTCCTCTTTTCCGGCACATCAAAAATTACCAGCCTCCATTTTCCATCCCATTGTTTTTCGCTAAAGTTCAAGCTAGCTAAAATTGCTCTTTCTTTACCTTTATCAGTAAGCTTATATGCCAGTTTTTCATCACTGATGAGCTCAATCAAACCACCCTCGCGAAGCCTTCTTAAAGCCTGAGAGAGTGCGGGTTTCTTTAGAGGATATTCCCACCCATCGTGGTATGCATAAAATCCAGGATTAGAGGTAAAATCTTCAAATCTTAAATACCCATCAATTGATTTTTCCAAAGACAAAAGCACAAAATCTGTAATTCTTCTCTTAACATTCATGCTGTTCACATTATTATCACGACCGTAATATTAATGTCAACAATAACAATAGTTATAATAGTAACATGGAGAGATTTGAAAAATCACTTAATTAGTTTGCCATCTTGGAAGTTTAGCCATAGTTTCATCAACCATCTTCTCTGTTTCTTCCCGGCTTTTTCCATAATACCGCATCAATGCCTCAATACTGCCTTCTCTAACTTCTTCTTTACTCTTTAGTTGCTTGGTTTGTTGATCTTGACAATAAATACAATATTGACCATCAAATTTAGAAGTAGACTTTTCCTCAAGTGGCATGCCACAACTATTACACTGGTTCATTTTTGTTAATTTCTTGAGCCAAATTGGGATTCCACATGGCTCCTGTGGCACTCATTACTGCATCTGCTCCAGCTGCTTTGTATTCAAAATAATCCTCTGGCTTTGTAACTCCTCCCACTCCTATAATCTTAACTTTGAACTTTGAACTTTGAACTTTGAACTTAAGTCTTCTGACCATCTCCAACCCTGCCCACTTAATAGCAGTCCCGCAAACTCCAGACTTTAACCTGTTTTTTCCAGGCAAAGCCTGGTTACCATATTGATCCACAATTTCTGCTGCAATAGTATTTATAGAAGCAATTGCTTGGACATACTTTGAGGCTATTTCCACCAATTTCTTCAAATCCTCATCACTTGAGTAATAACCTACTTTTATAATTAGTGGGGTATCACCAATTTCTTTTCTGATTGCTTCACATACTTTTGCTGTCATGTCCAGGTTATAGCAAACCAACCCCTCATTGCCTATATTTGGACAAGATAAATTTGCTTCCAGTATCTTAGCCCCTGTTTCTTTAGCTAACTTGGCTGCCAAAGCCCAATCTGAAATAAATTCTTCCTCTGTTTGATTTTCCCTGACAGTTCCCATAAAACTTAAAACTAAAACTTGCCCTTTTCCTGTATAAGAAATTGCCTTTTTAACATCTTCCTGCCAAACAGATGGGTCTTTGGAAGGCACTCCAAAAGAGTTGGTAATGGATAAAGGCTGCGAGTAATTATTGTCTGCTATAAGCTTACCCTGGGCTCTCTCAAGAGTCAAATCACCTTCGACTTTTACAGCCAAAATATTGGGAAAAGGGTGGGAAGGAAAAACAGCAGACCTTACAGTTTTATAAACACAAATATCAAAGCCTTTCTCAAAAGCTGCTTTGCAAAAATTAGAATTAAGTAGTGGACCTGCAGGAATTCCAAATGTTTTATAAACTTTTTGGCCTAAAAAATCCTCTTGTGGTTTACCTGTTTGCTCAAAAACCTTATCATCAGCAAACGCCCCAAAAGGACCATTATCATAATTATCTTCATAAGACAAATTTGGATCATAAAAAGGTTCTCGTAAACTCGAACCTTTTTGCGAGCTTTGCTCTAAAAAAGGAGTCTGCAACATGCTCAAATATTAACACATTTGAACTTATTTTAGAATTTTTAATAATTGCTCAATATCATCTATCACATAATCAGGCTTATACTTTTTGATATCTTGTCCTAACCAACCATAAGTTACACCTATTGTTTTAACCCCTGCGCTTTTACCTGCCAAAATATCATGATCTGTATCACCCACCATATATGCATTTTCAGGCTCCACTCCCAGTTTTTGTAAGGCAGCTAACACATGATCTTGATGAGGCTTGGGGTTATTTACATCATCAGCACCCACCACTATATCAAAATAATCAAGGATTCCAACATGTTTTAAAGATTTGAGTATGTTGCAGACTCCTT
>JAMCTD010000127.1 GCA_023380995.1 Patescibacteria group bacterium | reverse complement strand
AATTTCCTAAACATGAATAAATCTTCATAGGCTGTTCATTATGGCTTCATGGGTCCTGCTGTATCATTAGCATAGACTTTAAGCTCAAGATTTACTTAAAAGTCGGCTTTGGGGTAGGAAAGGACATTTAAAACCATTGCTGGGAAGTCAGGGAAAGTGGAACACCTACTAAAAGGTTTACATTTTCTTTAAAGTCCTAGACTCCGCGGCCCTACCCTTAAAGCACTAATGAAAAAGAGGAGGTGATGCTTACGAGCTGCTGTAAAAGCCCGATTCGCAGTCCTACTTAATTAATCTGCATTAGTAGATGAAAACACCCTCACCACTGAGGGTGTTTTTAGTTTTCCAATCTTCATTAAACCTTCATGAACATTTCATATAATACTTTCTAGAAAGAGTCGTACATATGGAATATGCATACGGAAATTGGTTTATAGCAATAGCACTTAGCGGACTATTTCTTTGGTTTGCCTACGATACCTTTAAACCTAAGACAGGGATTGACTGGCGGTCTTTTGGGGCTTTTTCTGCCTTTATTATTGCTTTGTTTACGGAGATGTACGGGTTTCCGCTCACTATCTATCTGCTTTCTTCATGGTTAGGCAACAAGTTTCCGCAGATAAATTTTTCCCACAATTCCGGCCATCTTTGGGAAGATTTACTGGGAAATACAGGTGATCCTCATTTTAGTATTTTACACATCTTGAGTTATGTATTAATCATTGGAGGATTAATACTAATTAGTGCTGCTTGGAAGGTACTTTATGAAGCCACAAAAAAGCAAACTATTGCTAGAACTGGTCCTTATAAATACATCAGGCATCCTCAATACGTAGGTTTTGTAGTGATTATTTTTGGGTTTTTAATGCAATGGCCAACCCTGCCAACTTTAATCATGGCACCAATTTTAATTGTAATGTATATAAGGCTGGCCCGAAAGGAAGAAAGAGAAGTCTTACAAAAGTATCCTCAATACCAGCATTACCTTAAAAACACACCTGCCTTTTTACCGTCAGCAAAATTATTTAAGTCACTTTTAACCTATGGAAAAAGTTAAGATCATGATTAGTAACGAGAAAAAAGCATTAAAACTATTGAAAAAGGCTGCACAGCACTTACAAGAAGTGGTTAGGATGGTTGAGGAAAAAGAATATTGTCTTGATATTATTCAAAAATCTAGGATGGTCCAAAGATATATGAAGATGGCTGATGAGAAAATTTTGTCAGGTCATCTTCAAAAATATGTTAAAGGAGTGTTGCATGGTGAAGATACAGACCGGCAGCTTCAGGAAATTATGCTTGTTTTCAAAAGAGGGCGAGGATAATTTGGTACTACACATTGTAGTATTTTTTATGCTAGACTTAATAAGGTGAATAATTTAATCGTAAATTTAGATATTTTGAAAAAATCCGTGTTTAAAGGAGGTTTAGCATCCCTCACCCTTTTATCTGTATATTTTTTGATCCTAACAGTTGTGTCTGGATGGAAGTTTGCCTGGGAACAGTTTACCCAATTTTGGGCTTATGTTATAAGCCTTGCTTTAGGTTTTGGAATTCAGTTTAGCCTTTATAGCTATCTTAGAGGTATTGTTAAACAGCAAGCATCAACTGGTCAAGTTTTAGCTGCAACTGGTGCAACTTCTACCACGGCAATGATTTCTTGCTGTGCGCATTATTTAACTAATATCTTACCTATCCTTGGAGTAACCGGAATAATTACCTTTATTGGTCAATACCAAATTCAATTCTTCTGGATTGGCTTATTTTTTAATCTCTTAGGAATATTTTACATAGGGAATAAGGTATTAAAGTTTTCTCAACAATGATGAAAAAATTAGCAGTTATCTTTATCGCTATATTGCTTGTAATTTTGGTAATTAAACTTAAGGATAGTTTTTCTATAAATATTGGCCCAAAGAACACCAGTACATCTACTATCAGCGCTAACCCAACTCAAAATCAAAATAGTAATAACAGCTTAACAAAAGAAAGTAGCGAGGGTCCTGTGACTGTAGCTGTTACACCACAAGGTTTAGACTCCAGTTCATCTACTTGGAATTTTGACATTAGTTTAAATACTCATTCAGAGGAACTTAGTCAAGACTTGGTTGCAGCATCTGAAATAGTAGATGATCAGGGAAAGTCATATAGGCCAATCTCTTGGGAAGGAGCGCCTCCCGGAGGTCATCATCGCGAGGGTGTTCTAAAATTTAGCCCCATTTCACCGAAACCTAAATTCATCGAGATAAAAATAAAAAATGTTGGTGGAGTTTCAGAAAGGAGGTTTAAATGGAATCTTTAAAATTAACTAAAGGTAAACTACTGCTAGTATGTTTTGCTGTTTTTGCGATAGCAATCATTGCAATCACAGTCTTTAAGGTATCTGTTGGAAATCTTTTCTTTTTTGCTGTCTTGCTGGCCTGTCCTTTAATGCATATATTCCTGATGAAAGGTCATGGCGGGCATAATCATGAAGGAAAGGATAATACCAAGCAAAGTGGTAAATCTTGCCATTAAGTAATTCTATGGGTAAAGATAAACTTATTATTGCAATAGGCACTCTAGTTACAGTTACCATGCTTATTGGAGCAATTTTTCTGCTTAGTGGCAATAGCGGTCAAAACTCCTCTACAAACCAAGCTGCAAATACTTCACTTAATGATTTAGTTGGTAAGAACGCGCCTGATTTTACGTTGGAAAGCTACAACGGAGATAAAACTACTTTAAGCAGCCTTAAGGGAAAAAATGTTGTCCTCTTTTTCAGTGAAGGTTTGATGTGTTACCCAGCTTGTTGGGATCAAATTGCCGCTTTTGGTAAGGATAATCAATTCAACGATAAAAATACAGTTGTACTAACAATTGTTAATGACCCCAAAAATGATTGGAAAGGGGCAGTTGAGAAGATGCCCGAGCTCGCTCAGGCTACAGTTCTTCTTGATACCAATAAGAAAGTCTCTATCGCCTACGATATGCTTTCCCTTCCTTCTTCAATGCATAAAGGGCAACTACCCGGCCATACTTATGTGGTGATTGATAAAGAAGGAATCGTTAAGTTTGTGAAGGATGACGTTCAAATGGCAGTCAGGAATCAAGAGTTAATAGCAGAGATTGATAAACTTTAAATTATGGATCTTTTAGTTAGCGCATCTTTTATAGCTTCATTTGTGGCAGGAATTGCTGCGCTTTTTGCTCCCTGTTGTATTACCGTGCTTCTGCCCACTTATTTTGCTTCTATTTTTAAACAAAAAGCCACAGTATTTTTAATGACTTTTGTTTATTTCCTGGGTATTTTGTCTATCTTCCTTCCAATTGGCCTTGGAGTTTCCTTCCTTACTCAAATTTTCAGCCAATACCATGACACCATTTTTCTTGTTGGTGGAGTCTTTTTATTGTTTTTAGGTATAACCTTACTTTTGGGACAACAATTTTCTTTACCTTTTAGCGTTCATCCGGAGCTAAAAAGGCAGGATTTTGTGTCTGTTTATGTCTTAGGAATATTTTCCGCTATCGCTACTACTTGTTGCGCCCCAGTACTGGCCGGAGTTTTAACCTTATCAGCGCTTCCCGGCTCAGTTTTCTTAGGAGGAGTTTATACATTAGCTTATGTATTAGGAGTGGTCTTGCCCTTATTTATCATCGGTTTCTTCTTAGATAAAATTGATTTTACCAAGAAGTTTTTTGCCTTCAGAAAAACTGTTTCTTACAACTTACTAGGTCAAAAAATCAGCCTCACTTTTGCTAACCTTTTCTCAGGGCTAATGTTTCTAGTGTTGGGTATTGTTATTATCTACCTTGCCAGGACAAGCCAGCTCACTTCTCATTCTTCATACCAGGTTGCGTTGAACATATACATGACTAAGTTTATTAAATCTATCAGCCAGTTTACGCAAGTCATACCCGAAACTGGCTGGGCAGTTATCTTTGTTGGCATTGCTTTATCTATTGTTTATTTTGCTGTTAAACAATTTGTCTCTTTGAAGAAAAGGAGGTGATTCTAATGAGTAAAAATGGATGGATTGCAATTTTAGGTACCGGGATAGTCTTGGCTTTAATATTACTTGTTAGTAATTTTAATATTCAGATAAACATCAATAGCAAAGGTGATCAGGTTTCTGCCAATCAACAAACTACCCGAACAACCCAGAGCATGCAGACTAATTCTATGGCAGACCACCATGGGGGAGGAGCTACAGTTGACGCAACTATTTTTAACAGTTTACTTGGCAAAGCTGCACCTGATTTTACGTTGGAAAGCTATGATGGGAAAAAGATCACGCTCAGCGAATATAAAGGCAAGAATGTCATACTTTTCTTTAATGAAGGTTTAATGTGTTATCCAGCTTGCTGGAATCAAATAGCTGCTTTTGGCAAAGATACCGAGCTAGGCAAAAAGGCGGTTGTTTTAAACATTACAGCAGACCCCAAAAATAATTGGAAACAGGCAATAGATAAGATGCCAGAACTGGCTCAGGCCGCAGTACTTTTTGACAGCAACAGGCAGGTTTCCCAACAATATGGTGTTCTCACTCTTCCTTCATCAATGCATAAAGGGCAGTTCCCCGGTCATAGCTATGTCATAATTGACAAGGAGGGAATTATTAGATTCACTAGAGATGATGTCCAAATGGCGGTAAGAAATAACGAGCTATCTTCCGAGCTGGACAAAATCTAATTAGCTGAAAAATCATGAGCAAGGAGACAAGACATTACGAGGATAATACTCTTGTACCGGCTTCTCCAGAGAAGGTTTTTAGCTATGCAGATGACCACTCTAATTTTTCTGCCCATATGAGTAAATCTTCGTGGATGATGGCTGGAGGACACATGGAGGTTACAACAGATGAAGGACACGGCCAAAAAGTGGACTCGCATATTCGCCTAAGTGGTAAAGTTATTGGAATCAGCTTGTTTCTTGATGAAGTTGTTACCCAACATGACTCACCTTACCGCAAAACCTGGCAGACAGTTGGAGATATAAATCTTTTAGTTATTGGTCATTATAAAATGGGGTTTGAAATCAAGCCTGAAGACAGTAATTCCAGATTTCAGGTGTTTATCGATTATGAGCTTCCAAAATCATTCCCAACTCGCTGGTTAGGTTATTTATTTGGTGGAATGTATGCTAAATGGTGTGTTAATCAGATGATTAAAGGTGTAAGTGAGCATTTCGCCAACTGAGATTGGAGGTGATTTTCATGAAAATACCTAAGATTGTAAAAAACATCGTCAATAAAGTTGATGAAGAAATTAACGTGGTTAAAGATCCCATTTGCGGAATGAAGGTTAACCTGGAAAAAACAAAGTTTAAAAGCACTTATGAAGGCAGGGAATATGGTTTCTGCTCTGCAGAGCATAAAGCCGAATTTGACAAGAACCCTTATCAGCATGCAGAAGCAAATTGTTAAAGGTTGAATTTAACAACAAGATTTAGTTCCTGTTGCATTATCTTTACTTTGGCAACAACTACTGCCCATTGTATTTTCTTTTACAAAATCTTCAGGTTTGGCATCAAATTGGCTTTTACAATTTTCCGAACAAAAATAATATTTCTCACCTTTGTATTCTGAAGAATACTTAGCTTTATTCTTATCCACCTTCATTTTGCAGACTGGGTCTTGAGTTTTATTGAATAATCCAAACACAAAATCACCTCCTTTTCAGATAAATTAATGACAAAACAACCATCACTGAAGAGATTAAGATTGGTACAAACACCGGACCAATCCAAGGAACAGGCAATAAAAAGAGGGTATCCAAGTCAAAAAGCGATTTAGGCCAATCTATGATGAGTTTTAAAAACACATAATAAAAAATGTCCCAAATTCCAAAAGCCAGAGAGAAAAAAGCGAAAGCTTCCTTAATGCTTCTGGCTGCAAGTAAAGCAGCCATAGCCAACATTACTAAAGTAGCTGCTTCCCTAATCATTTCAACCAATAAAAGTTGGCTGTTTGTAATAATTTCAAGCGCAGTTTGTGGTTGTAAAAAAGTAATTCCTGGAAGAAGTAGCAACACATCATTTTGATTAATTGCAGGTTGACTGGCACCTAGTAGATGTCGGAGGTATATGACTACTGATGACTCTACAAATGCAAAAGATAGCGAAAAAATAACAATCTGTATAATGGTGGTCCTTCGATTCATAGTTGAACTTAAGTTTAAACAGATACCAGATCCTTCTCCGCTCTATTTAGAAGTACTGCGTTGGTGGCAACTATGATTGAAGAGAATCTCTTTTGGGC
>JAMCTD010000126.1 GCA_023380995.1 Patescibacteria group bacterium | reverse complement strand
ATAATCATGCTTATTGTAAATTTTAAGGCAAACTCTCTTTTGCCGTGCAAAAAGCTGTAAAATGATTTCCCTGCTAAATTTACTGAATTTGCCAAAATAAAAGATATTATCGCCAATCTAAAATCAATAGAAGTACCGGCAACCTGGGCAGTATTGATCATAACAGCATCTAAGCCCACTATTGCACCTACGGCTGTAGTAATCAAAAATCCGCTGTTTCCATATATTGCCAGGGCAATTTTTGAAATAAGGCTTACCGTAATATATAAACCTGCAAATCTTAAAGCGCTGTTTAAGTTAATTATCTTCTTCTCTTCAATTTTTGCCTGGGTTTCCTTAGATACATCTTCTTTAGACCGGAGAAAAAATACCGTTATAAAAAATGCCCCTAAAATCATCGGTATGACTGTTGGAAAAAGCTGATATAAAAAGATAAGGTTTAAGGAACCAATCAGGATAGCAATTTGGATAAAACTCACTAAATTTGAAATAATAACTGCAGATATCAAATGATTAATATTTTTTGATTTCTTGCTTTGTATTGCCATGGTTTGGGTTGTGGCAGTGGAGGAAATAAAACCACCTGCAGCGCTTGCTAAAATCCAACCCTTCTTTTGTCCAATGGTTCTTTCTAAAATGTACCCTACCAATTCTATACCTGTAATAAGAGCAACAATAACCCAGGTTTTAAAAGGGTTGATCAAACCAACATTTATTATCTGGCTAAGGTTTAGCCCTAAATTTTCTAAAAATCCTGATAAATTTGGAATGTCTGATAAAGAATATGTGGTATTTGGCAAAAAAGGCAAAATAACCAAAGCAATTACTGTGTAACTGATAAAAGCATTCATCTCCCTTTGTCTGATATCTTCAATAATACTGCGTATACTTTCTTTTCTGGAAAGCAACACGATCAAAACAACAGAAAGTGCCAGCGTAAGCTGGATAGGAATAATCCCGGTGAGAATCAAAAAACCAATAAGAAAGCTATAAAATAACCCTAATTCTGTAGTTATTCCATTATCTTTAGTGCTTAAGGAGTCTAAAACATAAAAGGCAATAACAAGGGCAAAAAAGGCTGCAGCAATAGCAATTGATAAAAATAAAAAATTGGTATATAAAATCCCAGCCATACACCCAAGTATAGAGGCTAAAGAAAAGGTGCGTACCCCTAAAATTGCAATAGGTTTCTTGTCAAAAGAAGTATTCTTCTTTTCATTAATTTCCCTTTCCAAACCTATTACAGCACCTATTACAAACGCTATAATTAACTTAAGCGGCAAACCCAAAGATTCCATAATCAGGATTATACAATTTTTAAGTCAGGAAGTTTAAATTCCAACAGTCAAATCATAACTATTCCTTGGAATCAGAATCGTCTTTGGAAGATACAGGTTTATTTTTTTCCTTAATCTGTTTTTTCAAATTCCTGCTTTCTTGCGGGTCTGTTTGTTTTTTAGGTTCAGGGTCTTTTTTGATAGTCTGATCTGACTTTTTTTCAGTATCAATCAGGTCTTTTTGAAATTCTTTACTTTCAACTCCCTTTACTTTTGTCTCATTTTTTACCTCATCTAAAACTTTTTTATCTTCTTTATCGGCTTTATTTAATTGTTCAGGCTTTTTAGTTGGACTGGCTATTTCTTCTATCTTTTTTTCCAGCTTAATTTCCGGCTTCTTGACAACTTGGGCAATTACTTTATCTGCCAGCACTTTAACAGGATAAAGAGGACTAGTTGGAGAAGCTGCAGAAACAGCACCCGTTGTAACAATTAAAGCCAAAATCAACCCTGCCAACACAAACCTTTGCCTGAAAAACCATGATGATACAGGAGACTTTATCCTTAACTGCAAATCCTTCCACTTTTTATCAACCTCTTTATCTGATAATTTAATGTCCCAATATATTTTTTTATAACTATTTAATTTATCTTCATTCATTGTATTATTTCCTTTAATTTTTTAAGTATCCTGTGCAACCTTACCCTGATGGCTCCCTCATTTACTTTCATTACTTGGGCAATCTCTGCATTTGGCATTTCTTCAAAAAACCGTAAAATCACAATCTGCCTATCTTCTTCCTGAAGCTTCAATAAAGCTTGCTGGACAATTTCTATATCCCTTTTTTTATCTACCTCAGCTTCAAAATCATCATTTGACTCTATTTCCAAAGCTGCATCAAGCGGGAACTCACGCTTCTTGCGGGACAAATCAATAATGGTATTCCTGGCAATCCTAAATAAAAATGCCTGGATTGAACCACCTTCATATATAGAGAAGTTGGAAATAGAGCGCCAAGCTTTAAAGAAAGTTTCCTGGGCAATATCTTGAGCTTCTGTCTCGCTTCCCAGGTTAATACGGCAGTACCGGTAGATTTTACTAAAATAGATCTTATAAATCTGACCGAATGCATCCTTGTCTCCTTTGCAAGCCTTATGTAGCAGTTGGTTTAAATTCTCCATGAGGACACATATTGTATAGCCTACTAATTAAAACGCAAGTTAAGCTCATTTGTAACATTTTTAAAAGTCTACCGTTCTAATATTCAGAATGAAAAAAGTACTGCCAATTTTTGCCCTGGCTCTTTTACTCCTTACCACCCCAGCTATTGCTTCTAAAGATAAAGCAAATCAACAATCAAATGGTTGTGATCCAGATGATAATTGGAAAAATCACGGGGCATATGTGTCTTGTGTGGCTAAACTTCATGAAGGTGGAAAAAATGTTTCAGAAGCTGCAAAATCAGATATTGGCAAAAAAGAGGATCAAGACGAAGAAGAAAATGAAGATGATGAAGACGGACAAACAGCCAGTCCTTCACCATCAGCTTCACCAGCTCCCTCTGTATCACCATCACCCTCATCAACACCAATACCTTCTGGAAGCCCTAGTCCATCACCTAGCTCATCACCTACTCCATTACCAAGTCAATCACCCACCGCATCACCAAGTTCCACTCCAAGCCCATCTCCCAGTGCCTCTCCATCAGCTTCCCCTACTGCAGCTATTACAGAATCTGTAAATTTGGAACTTAGAGCCTTGGTAGAAGTATTAAAAAATATCTTAGCCTCCCTCCAAAAACTCATCTAGTCTCTAATATTCTAGGTTTTTGAACTCTTCCATTCTATCCACTAAGAATAATCCAATAATATTACCTTTCATGTCAAGAATCCTAACCCTAGCTAGCCTAGATCTGTATCGTGTTTGATATTATAGGCTTAAAATGATATAATTTACGTTCTCATATGGATAGGAAGAACGAGACAGAACGAACGCCGAAACAATGCAAAAAGGCAATCGATCAGCAGGTTTATAGACTAAATTTATTTGAACATAATATAGCCAATGCTGCCAGACAACGTGACCAAGCTCCGCGCACTGGTGGTAGCTACTATCTTGATGTTTACAAAAGACCACCATTTTTACTTGAAACAGTATCTCAACGAGCCGCCTACTCCGATGAGCTGGAACGAGCCAGAAAACTTCTCGATAGTATGCCTTCTGCTGTCCAAGATTCATTAAGCCAAATCAGAGCTGCTGTAAATAAAAATACTGCCGAAAATCCTCTAAGTTTACAAATCAACGGTACTTCCCTTGATGATATAAGCGGTATGCCTGTCCCTCTCGGATTAGAAGATATCAGACGGATTGATTCAATGATCAAAAGTAGACCAAGAACAAGTTCAGCATTCTATGTAAAGGACATAGTTAACTTGGCAGCTACCGAAGCAGAGGCCTATCCTAAAACTCTTCTATCCAGTCAAACAAAGCCATTGATAAAACGCTTAAAAAATTACTGGGAATATTATACAGCCTGGGCTTTGAGTTCTGACCAAACCACCGAATTTCTCATGAAAATGGCCCCGAGAAACAAGCTACTTTGGGGACTACTAACCTTCATCCCCGCTAGGCTACATATATCTCCCTCATCCACCTATCGGATATTCGATGCTCATGTTGAAAATATAGACCCTGCAATATCCCGGTTTCTTCTTCGTAGTTTAGGACGTTGGGGATTCTTAAATAATGTAGCTACATTTTTAAATGGAATACCAACCCCCAAAGGATCACCTCAAACTATGGTTAATTACCAATATACAGATGTAAAAGCTGAGGCTGAATTAACTAAAAGAATCAACCAATCATATCAAGATAGGGTAACAGATAGCGAGTCTGAAACTGCATGCCTAGACGATACAACACAAACTTTAGTACAAAAATTGTCATCTTTATACCACAAACCTTTAAGACAAGCCATTCAAGCTTCCGAAGATAGAATTATCAGAGTATCACCCTCAACAGATAATTTTTTTGAAGAGGTTTTAGTAGGAACGCTCTACGGAAGAACGATTACTATAACCGGTCTAGCAAAGGAAGGACGAATCTTTGTTACCCTATCTTGATATGATTG
>JAMCTD010000125.1 GCA_023380995.1 Patescibacteria group bacterium | reverse complement strand
CAAAGAATCAGGGTTATGAGAGAAGGGCAAAATATCGGTGAAACCAAGCTAGCATCCTTAAAAAAGGTTAAAGAAGAGGTTAATAAAGTGGAAAAAGGCAATGATTGCGGGATGCTATTTAATCCTCCAATAGATTTTACAATTGGAGATGTGGTTGAATCCTTTAGAGTTATCTGAGCAACTTAATTGATTTTGAATTACTATTTGTTTATTATTTGATAGCAATGGAAGAAGGTGTACCTCCAGAATCAAGAAGTGAAAGAGAATTATCGCCAAACGAGATTAAAGATGCTTTTCAAGAACTGATTAGGCCTTTAAGAGAAAGAACTGCGGGTTGGCAGAGCGAGATAGAAACAAGAGAAACTGGTGGAATTAACAGGATACGAAGCTATTCTACTGGTTATGAACCCCAATCAGATGGGACTATAACTAGCCGAAAGGTAAAAGTGCGTTTCGCGGAGAATGCAAAGGGGGAGTGTATATTGTTTTGGGTTGAAGAAGAAGAATTTACTTCTGATGATGGAAAAGTCTCTGGAACAGCAAGAAGCTTTTTAGTCAATCCAGAGGATGAGGACCCGAAGCTAACACTTCTTTCTTATGAGGTCTGCTCGTTGTCTGGGGAAGAGAAGGTAGTACGTTTTGAGAATACTCCGACAGCTCTAGAAGCAGGAAAACGCCTCATCGATAGATTGCCTCAAACTGGAACACAATAACTGGAGACATAAAGATCCAAAAGATTACAAAAGTCTTTGATGACTTGATTTTTATGGGCTAGAAGTGTAAAATTGGCCTATCCGAATGAAATACGATTCACAGCTTGGGGAATTGAAAAACCTGCTTCCTTCTGCCAAAAATATCTTGATTGCAGTGCCTTACCCTAAATCAGCAATCAAATTAGCAGCAGGGCTTTCATTATTTTTAACTTTAGAAGCCAGTGGTAAACAAGTCAGTGTAGTTTGTGATGATAATATTCTGGTTGGACAAGCTCACTTATTTGGAATAGACCACGTTCAAAAAAATCTTCCTTCCACAGAAGGTGGAAACCTAACCTTAACCTTGGAAGGTGTGGCTGCTTCTGATGGGACAGTTCCAGCTTTGGAAAAACTGGATTGGTTTGCAGAAAGTAATAATCTGAACTTAGTTTTCCATGTCCTACCAGGTCAAACTTTTCAGCCCGGAAGAATTATTCCCCGTTACCAGGGTTCTGGTTTTGATGTTGTATTTACAATTGGGGCAGCCAACTTAAATGCTTTGGGTAATATCTATACACAAAACCAAAACGCTTTTTCCGGGACACATGTGGTAAATATAGACAACCAGCCTACTAATTCTTCCTTTGGCCAAACAAATGTTTTGGATCAAAATGCTTCCTCACTTTCTGAGATTGTGGCTAATTTGATTGCTGATTTAGGGTATGTTTTGGATAAAGATACAGCAAGTAATTTGCTGGCTGGAACTTTTGATTCTACTAATAATTTACAGGATCAAAAAGTAACGGCTGATACTTATATGGTTGTGGCCAATTGTCTGCGGGTTGGAGGCAGGAAGCCTGGGGTGGAACAAGTAGGGGCCAGCACACCTCAAAGTGTGATCAGCCAAGCCCAGCCAACCTATGATTGGAATGCGGTTTCAGCTGCTTTAGGTCAAAACTTAGGGTCTCAAACTCCAAGTACTCCACAACCAACAACTCCTGTTTCCTCCACTAGCGCTGCTCAGCCTTCACCAGAGGAAAGGCCAGCAGGAGAAGGGGTAATTTCTGAAACAGTTGAACCTGAATGGCTTACTCCCAAAATCTTTAAAGGTTCCTCACTTGGGTGATTGCATATTGTCAAAAAGTTTGTTACAATACGCCAAAGAAGAGCAACGTCTTGGCACCGAGGTTGTCTCAGAAAGGAATAGATGCCACTTGATCCAAAGATAAAACAGAGAATAATTAAAGAGTTTGCAACCAAGTCTGGCGACACAGGTTCTCCTGAAGTGCAGGTAGCCCTTTTAAGTGAGCAAATCAAGAATTTAACTGAGCATCTTAAAGAACATACCCATGATATCCACTCAAGGCGCGGGCTTTTATCAATGGTTAATAAACGCAGGAGATTGCTTCAATATTTATTTAAGAAAGATAATGATAGGTATAAGGTAGTGATAGAGAAATTAGGACTCTCTAAGTGATTGTGGTATAATTAGTTAGTAAGTGAGATTTGGGGATTGAAAAGAAATAATTAATTTTTAATTGTTTCTTCCACAGTTTCCAAATTCTCCAGGAAATATTTATATAGTGAATAAAATTATTACCAAAGAAATGGACCTTAATGGTCGCAAATTAAAGCTTGAAACAGGTAAGCTTGCAATGCAAGCGGACTCTAGCGTGGTAGCCAGTTGGGGCGAGACAGTAGTTTTGGCAACCGTAGCCAACCAGCCTTTAACTGAAGATAAAGGTTATTTCCCCCTTTCTGTAGAATTTGTAGAAAAACACTATGCAGGAGGAAGAATTTCCTCTTCCCGTTTTATTAAAAGAGAAGCCAGGCCTTCTGAAGAGGCAGTATTAACAGGAAGATTGATTGACCGCTCGATCCGCCCCCTTTTCCCAAAAGAATTCCATAACGAAGTTCAGGTTATTGTGACTGTTTTATCAATTGACCAATCCAATGACCCTGATATTTTAGGCCTGATTGCTGCCTCAGCAGCTTTATCAATTTCTTCAGTGCCATGGCATGGTCCTTTGGGAGTGGCCAGAATTGGTGCAGCTGACGGTAAATTAATGGTGAACCCAACTATAGAAGAACTGGAAAATTCCAACCTTGATCTATTTGTGGCTTCTACAGCTGAAAGGGTGGCGATGATTGAAACCAAAGCCAGTCAGGTTTCAGATGATTTGGTTTTTACTGCTATTAAAGAAGCCCACAAGCAGTCTCAGGGAATAATTGCTTTAATCAATGAATTTACCAAAGAAGCAGGCAAAGAGAAACAGGTTTTCTCAACTTTAGCTGAAGAAGTTGAAGAAGCTTTGCTTAAAGAAGTTAAGCAGGTTACAAAGGAGCGTATTGAAAAGGCCTTATTTGATGAAAAAACTGCCTGGCATGATTCAATGGCAGATGCTATCAAAGATGAATTGGTTACTAAATACACAAA
>JAMCTD010000124.1 GCA_023380995.1 Patescibacteria group bacterium | reverse complement strand
GAATTCAAAAGTCCAAGCCTCAACTGACCCATCAGAAGATGCATTATCCACTACAATTACTTGCCATCTATCTAGCTTCTCTTTGCTATCAAAGATGGATTTTAAACAATTAAGCAGCAAATCCTTAACATTATAGTTTAGGATAATAATAGAAAGTTCAGGGTTTTCACTACTCGCCATTTTAATAATTGTATACTACTTGTATCGTATAATCTAATCAATGTTAATTCCTTTTTGGATAATTTTAGCTGCTGTAGCAGGGCTTGGTTCAAATATAATTAACTTTTTTAGCAGGTATATATTAAAAGATAACGGGGATTCAACCACTTGGGCTTGGACTTTTGAATTCTTAAAATTATTATTTTTTATCCCATTTTTGTTTTTTGACTTTAAATTTGAATTTCATCTTAAATCAATATTATTTTTACTGGGAGCAGGGCTAACTGAATTTATTTCTGTGTATTTATTTATGAAGATGCACAAATATTCCCATTTATCTGTTTCCACCATCTTATCCAGAACCAGGCTAATTTGGGTACCTATTTTGGCTTTTTTATTTTTTGGGGAAAGGCTTACAAATTTACAATATATCGGAGTGGCAATCCTTTTTATTGGACTTAGCATTGTGGTGGCACCTCACAAATTTTTCCTGGACAAAGGAGCTATTTATGCTAACACTTCAGCCATAATTATTGCTTTAAATACAATTCTGTTAAAACAAGCCGTAGCTTTTGCTTCCACTCCAGTAATTATGATCTTTTATTCACTTCCATCAGTAATTTTATTTCCAATATTTATGAAAAATACTAAACAAAGATTGTTCAATCAAAACCTAGATAAGAAGCTGCCTAAACTTTTAGGAGTAGGGGCAAATGTAGCTGCTTTATTTTTACTCATAGCAGCTTTAAAAATAGGAGATGTCTCAAGGGTTAATGCTTTATACCAAGGAATGTTGGTGGTAAATGTTTTAGCTGGAATTATTCTACTTAAAGAGAGGCAGGATATCTTAAGAAAACTTCTAGGAACAGCTGTAACAATAATTGGAATCATTCTTTTAGCCTAAATTTATCTCTTGATTATTGTATACACAAAGTATATACTATGTATATATGAATACAGCAATAGTAAATGTAAAAGTTAATCCTAAAGTTAAAAAAGAAGCCCAAAAAGTAGCAGAGGATTTGGGTTTATCTCTAAGCAGCTTAATTAATGGTTATTTAAGGCATCTGATCAGAACTAAAACTGTAAATTTCAGCCTTTCTGAAGAACCTAGTGAATATATGATTCAGGCCTTAAAAGAATCAAAAGCAGATATCAAAGCAAAAAGAGTAATCTCTTTTAAAAAGCCAAGTGATGCTTTAGACTATTTAGATAAGCTAATTGCTGATGAAAAAAAGTCTAAGCAGAATTGATTATTCAAAAAGCTTTGATAAACAACTAAAGAAAGCTCCACTATCCATTAAAATTGCCTTCAGACAAAGATTGGAACTATTCATAGCAGATCAATTCCACCCTCAACTTAACAACCACACACTAATAGGGAAATATAAAGGCTACCGGAGTATCAATATTACAGGTGATTGGAGAGCTATTTATTCAGAGGATAAAAACGTAGTGATTTTCGAACTTCTCGGAACCCACAGCCAATTATATAAATAACTTATCTAACTTTATGCCTGCGTTTAACTCTAAGTTGAGCCAGGGATTTTTCTAGGTTGGCCAAAGTTTCTGCATATTCTTCATCAGACAAAGTTTGCTCTAAAGCAGCTTCTGCCCGTTTTTTGGCTTCCTCAACTGCTCTTTCATCTATGTCAGCAGCATAAGTTGCCAAATCTGTCATTACAGTTAAAACATTATCAGCAATTTGTAAAAATCCACCACCAATGGCCATTGATTCCACTTTGCCATTTCTTTTAATCACTAACTCGCCTGGCTCAAGTTTGGCCATTAAATTAGCATGGTTAGGCAAAATCCCAATTTCCCCCTGTTGGGTAGAGACATTTACCTGAGATACTTCCTCATCTAATATTAGCTTTTCCGGTGTTACAATTTTAAGATGTAGTTGACTCATGCTTTTTATTTGTGTCAAAATCAAAACACCTTAAGATTTTAATATTTTTTAAGCACAAATGGAAGGGACTAAAGAACAACCACAATTATCACCTTTGAGACAAAGACAAGCTAAAAGATTAGCTGCCCAGCAAAAAGAGTCTAAACCAGAAGAAATTAGTAGAAGAGGACTCTTAAAAGGGGCTTTAGGACTAGTAGGCCTTGCTGTTACAACTGGCGCCCCATTTGACATACTCTCAAACCTGGAAAGCTCAACTCCACCACCTTCTTCTCAACCAATTACTCAACCACCTATACCCCCTCTGGAAGATCAAGTTGTCCAAACAGAGGTTTTTCAAATTCCTGATTACCTTAAACAAGATTATAAACTCTTAAATGAAAGTTTGGAGTTATCACCTGAGTATCCAGAACCAAAACCTAACCAAGCTCCTTCTAAAAGGCAACTTAAGGAAAAAGAATATGTGGAGCGTTGCTTACAAGATTCTGATCCTAAAAGAAAATTGGAAAGGATTGACAGGGGTTTGATGGTAATAGGGGATTATAGACAGAGAATAAGGCTTATTGAAGAACGTTGGAAACTACGGCAAGAAGGTCAAACAGGACTTAGAATGTTAACGGATGAGGAAATTACTTGGGCTGCAAACCAGAACAATGATGGCACTACCCTAGGAATCCATCCTGAAGTATTAGCAATTTGCACAGATGCTTATTTTCAGGCTAGGGAATTACTCTTACAGCTTCAGACAGAAAAAGGAGACAAGTTTCTAAGATATTTAAGGCCTGATCTTTATTTAATGAAAGAAAAGGGCGAACTACCTGCTGAGTTGGAAGCAAGACTGGATAATCTTACTATTGATGAAGTATTAATGAATCCCGGTGGAATGGCTGAGCTTGTTTGCCGGGAAACCGATCCTCAAATACCAAAATTTAAAGATGCTAATGGAGCAGTAACTAAATATTACCGCTATGGTATCGCACATATTGGCCACGTAGCAGCTAAACCCCAATTAAAAACCCATGCTACAGAAGAAACAGATGAAAATAAAAAAGAAAGAGAACTTCAAGAAAGCAGTTTAACAAAGCTTATTGGGAAAATTTCTGAAGATACCAAAATTCAAATTGGACCTAATGAATTTACTATGATTAATTATAATGAAGACCGGGTAATAGGATCAGAAGCGCAAGAAGGAGATATTAGAGCAGGTGCTCTGGGTTTTCAATTCATGCCTTTTACTGCTTTAGCAGAATATGATTTTAACAAACAAAGCTTTGGTAAAGGAATTAATCCTTTTGGTTTAGAAGCTATTGTAGGAGCTTACATTATGCTTACCAGGGGCACTATCAGCGTCGAGCAATCAACTGGTTATAAAGCTTATCAAAAGTTTGGTTACTTACGTGGTACTTATACAAGGCAAGGAAAACCAGAACTTGGCAGATCTCTTAGAGAAGACGCTATTGATAAATGGAACAGCCATCAATACGAGATTAACAAGGTTTTAGAAACTGCTGATAATTATTATGAAAAAATAATTAAAAAAGGCGTTTATGAGGGAAAAATTGTCCCGTTGTATAAAAACAAACCCCTTATTTTTACTCCCTTATACAAAATAGCAGCTAGAAAAGCTGCTTAGCGAACTAGTATTTCGACCCTTCTAGAATGAGACAATTTTTCAACTGTTTCGGCAGCTAAATGCATCGCCCTTCTTCCAGGAATTCCTAAACTCTGCATAAATCCATGATCATAACCAAACCTATCTTTCCTTGCCTTACTGGTAAGCCCAATATATGGGTTAAAGGTTAAAGCATCCTCCTCATGTTCCCTATGTTCATCAGGAATACCAAAGTGTACACCTTCCCATTGTCTATGCTTCATAACAACCAATTTTTCTTCTAATTCTAATTTATGCCTTACAGCTACTAATTCTCCATCTCTCCATTTTGCAAAAAAACCACAGTGATCGTGTGTACCAGGCCGGTAACCTAGCCTTCTAAGCATTACCGCTGCCTCATTAAAACCTACTGCATTACCTCCTGTCTTTAAAGCTGCAATAGAATACACTCCTCCTGGTAATTTTGGACCGTGCTGCTGTCTCTTTTTATGCTTTCCAAATCTACCATCGATACATTCTGTTGCCAATCCTTCTGCTACTTCAACCAAATCTTCATTGCTTACCCTAACATATTCCACTTTCCAATTTCTTCCTTCAAAAAAATCTGCAACTTTTCCAGGACTATAACTTGGATGGGTTTTAAATTCTAATGTCATTGTTATCAAAAAAATCCGGCCCTGCTAAGGGTCGAATATATCTGATAGTATAACAGATCTGGTTAAAAAAATAAAAATAGTGTAATATTTCTTGGATATGTCAGATCATAATGCTGAAGCAGTAATAGTTACTTGTATAGATTTTAGGTTTCAATCTTTTATTAATTCCTGGATTGCTGAAAAATTTGAACCCAGGAATTATGACAGGGTAGCTTGGGCTGGGGGAGTAAAAGACCAGGAAGGGATTTTAAAACAGGTTGAGATTTCCAAAAAACTGCATCATATTAAAAAAGCTGTGCTGATAAACCATGAAGACTGTGGAGCGTATGGTGTAGAAGGAACATCAGAAAAACATGCCCAGGATTTAAAAAACACTTCAGATAAAATTAAAGCTTTATATCCAGATTTAGAAGTGGAAACTTATTATCTACACCTGGATGGTACTTTTGAAAACCTCAACGCAACTACCTTTTAAAACTATTTCGGGGAAAGCAATTTTAGCAAATTTGCTATCACAGGCTGGTCTTCTGCTACTAAACTGCCTGATTGCGCTGACACAAAAGCTGTTGTTGGACTGGAAAGGGGGATAAAACCAAACAACCTGTATTCCTTTATTCCAGCAACCTTGTAAACAACATTATTATCCCTAATCTCAAGCTTAACTACACCATTCAGGCTTCCTAGGTCTTTTGTTAAAGCCAAGTCTCCGGATTGGCTTGCAATTTTAGTCATTATTCCGGTAGCCAGCAAATTGCGGACTGCCTGATCAGGTAGCACTGTCACTATTTTTTGTCCGGCAGGAGTTGTTACTATTAGCTGTTTTGTTGTTGCATCAATTGAAAGGGGGAAAGCAGTTGTGGCGGCAATATGGTTTTTTGCAATCACCGGTTGCCCGCTTCTCGTACCAATTTTAATGCCTTGTTTTTCTATGTCATTGTTAACTTCATCCTCAACATCCTGCCTTTCCTGATCACTAAGCCTAGCCTCCTTGCTTGCTTCATTTTCAATCTCCACCTTAACCTTCCCGTCCTCTACAACATACTTGAGTTTTAGCTTGTTATGTTCAATTTCCACCTTTGTTGTACCATCATCTTCCACTTTAGTTTTAATTTTTTGGCCATTAGGTCCCTCAGTCTCTGTTTCCTGTTTGTTTCCCACGGAAGTTTCTACTTTAGTTTTTGAAGATTCTTTTTGCTGCTCAGCTATATTCTTTTGACTTTCGCTTGCCTGCTCTGCCTGGCGTTTTTGTTGCTCATTTTGTTGCTCTTCAGCTTCACCTAAAACATTGGCTGAGGGAAATTCTTTTGTAGTTTGAATCTTAACGGATGCAATGAGTCCTGCTGCAAGCACAACCCCAAGTAATACTAAAATATGAGAAAACCCTTTTTCCTTTAAAGAATAAACTGAATATTTGGGCATGAATTCAATAGTAGGATACCCGGCCAACATTGTCAATCAAAAGAAATTTCCATTTAGCTAAATCACGAACCCATAGTTTGACATTTACTTACTTCTCCTATAGAATCGCAACCATGACAATAGAGGCAGACGGAAATTATCCTAGAATAGATAATGATGCTTGGGAGGAAAAGCCACTTTCCAAAAAAGAGCTGAAGCGGCGCATAGCTAAAGTAGATCAGTTATCAAGAGAATATTTACAGGCTCTTCAAAGCATGGATCCTGAAGATACCTTACTTCCGGAAGATACTCTTAAATAAATTTTGTTATAAACACTGATTTTACTTCTTTCTTATTTAATTCTCACGCAAATTTTTTAGATTAGATTTATCCTTAAACAGGGGTGATAATAAATGATAAAAGGAATAGAAAGTATCACATTATTCAGTGAAAATGCTGAAAAACTGGCAGATTTTTACAAAGAAAAAGTAGGGCTAAACTTAACTATGGAGGCAGAAGTGGGGGAGGATGGAGGAGGTTTGTATGGTTTTGAGTTTGATGGGGGACCTGGTCTTTATATGATGAACCATTCTAAAGTTAAGGGCAAGAATAAAGAACCAGAGAGGATTATTTTTAACTTAGAAGTTGATGATATAGAGGCAGAAGTTAAAAAATTGGATGAGGCTGGAGTAACAAAGATTCAGGACACCTATCATATGCAGGAATATGGCTACATTGCCACATTTGAAGATATTGATGGTAATTTTTTCCAACTTGTCCAAATAAAACCAAGTTAAATTACTTTAAATCTTCTGGGCCACCGATCATGTAGAAAACCTGTTCTGGTTTAGAATCATGTTTACCTTCCAAAATTTCTTTAAACAACCTGACTGTATCTTTGATGCTGACATATTTACCTTTTCTGCCTGTAAATGCCTCTCCCACAAAGAAAGGCTGGGTTAGAGCCCTTTGGATTTTTCTGGCCCTGGCTACAATCTGTTTATCCTCATCAGATAATTCTTCCATCCCTAAAATAGCAATAATGTCTTGTAGATCTTTATACCTTTGCAAAACTTTCTGCACATCAATGGCTACTTGATAATGTTCTTGGCCCACAATATCTGGCGTTAAAGCCCTCGAATTTGAGGCTAAAGGTTCAACAGCAGGATAAAGACCTTGTTCAGTTAAACTTCTATCCAAAGCAATTGTGGAATCAAGGTGGGCAAAAGTAGTAGCTGGAGCAGGGTCAGTATAATCATCTGCTGGCACATAAACTGCCTGCACAGAGGTAATAGAACCTTTTTGGGTAGAGGTTATTCTTTCTTGCAATTGTCCCATTTCTGTAGCTAGTGTGGGCTGATAACCTACAGCAGAAGGAATTCTTCCCAAAAGGGCTGAAACTTCCGAGCCTGCTTGGGAAAACCTAAAAATATTATCAATAAAAAGCAACACATCTTTGTGTTCCTCATCACGGAAATATTCTGCCATTGTTAAAGCTGATAAAGCTACTCTTTGGCGCGCTCCAGGAGGTTCATTCATCTGCCCAAACACCATGGCGGTTTTGTCAATAACCCCGGAATCAATCATTTCATGGTATAAATCATTTCCTTCACGGGTCCTTTCACCAACCCCAGCAAAAACAGAATAACCACCATGCTCTGAAGCAATATTTCTAATCAGTTCCTGGATTAAAACTGTTTTTCCAACACCAGCCCCGCCAAAAAGGCCAACTTTTCCACCCTTCACAAATGGGGCAATCAAGTCAATAACTTTAATTCCTGTTTCAAAAACTTCAGATTTGGTGGATTGTTCAGAAAAAGAAGGAGCCAAGCGGTGGATTGGCAAAGTTTTTTTGGATTTAACTGATCCTTTTTTATCTATTGTTTCACCTAAAACATTAAAAAGCCTGCCTAAAACCTCCTCACCAACTGGAACAGAAATAGGGGCTCCACTGTCTAAGACCTCTGTGCCTCTTTCTAAACCATCTGTAGAACCCATAGCTACAGCCCTCACCATTCCTTCACCCAGATGTTGTTGGGTTTCTAGAACTAATTTTTCTTTACCTCTGGAAATCTCCAGGGCATTATAAATTGATGGCAACTGTTTAGGATTAAATTCCACATCTACAACTGCCCCTATGATTTGTACTATCTTTCCTTTGTTCATCTGATTATTCCTTCATAACGTTTTGCAAGTTTTTCTCTTGCTTCTATCATCATATCTATCCTTCTTCCTAACATGCATACAGCGCTATGGCGACCTTCGATCTCTTCTGGTGTTTCTCTTTGTAGTATAGGTAGTGTTACTTTCCTACTATAAACTTTGTCAAAGCATAACTGAACAGCATCAAGGCCCAAAACGGCTATACTTCTTGCCAGTTTTAACCTGTTTGACTGTTTCACTGCCTGATTTCTAAGACCAATCAATTCTTCTGTTGAATAACTTTTTAATCGTTCTTGTACTGCTGTACTCATTGTTTTTATTAGCTCATTGCTGCTGCTGCCGTTGTTATCTCCAATAACTCTCTGGTAATTGAATCTTGCCGTGTCTGATTATATGTAAGATTTAGATCATCTACAAGCTCTAAAGCATTATCTGTGGCATTTTGCATAGCAATCATCCTGGCAGAGTGTTCTGAAGCCTTAGTTTCCAAAAGGGCCTGATAAATCCTAATTTGCAGGTGGTGAACTAAAATATAATTTAAAAGTTCAACCGGATCAGGTTCAAAAAGGAACTCGCTGTTGGTTTGTCCGCTTTCCCGTTTACTGGCTTGCTCATTTTCCCGGGTTATTGATTCCACAAGCTCGGAATATTCAATTGGCAAAAGCTTAATTTTAGTAGGCTCTTGCCTTAAAGTTGATATAAACTTAGGGTAAATAAGATAAGCTTCTCCTATTTCACCTTTTAAAAATGCATCCATCATTAGTTTGGATAATTGAACTGCTTGCCTGAAAGTTATTACATCCAGGTTTTCAAAATCTGCCTGTAAATTTTTACCTGATTTGGCCACAAAATTCCTGCCCTTTTTACCCACTGTATAAAAAATATTATCGGGGGACAGAAGGCCTGAAGTAGTAAGCAACCTAAATAACATTAGTATTTAATGCCCCACATAAACTTTTATCTGTTGTTAGCAAAGCTATTCCTGTTATCTTTGAACCGTTTCCCAAAAGCAAAGGATGTGATAGTGCGCTGGTTAAAGCAAGCAGTTTTTCTAAAGAATAGCTTAAATTAAGGCTGTAAGGCCTACCGTTTAAAGCTTGGTTTTGGGCCCGTCTCATCTTAGTGGCAGCCACCATTTGCATGGCTTTGGTAATTTGTGCTGTATTTTTGACAGATTTTATTCTTCTTCTCAATTCTCTGGTATTAGCCATTATTTCTTCGCTCCTTTCACAGATTTAGTAAATATCCCTAAGAATTCTTTTGTAACTTTCTCCAAATCCTTGGCCATTTTTTCATCCAACACCTTTTTATCCGCAATTTCAGACATTAATTTTTTCTCACGGAGTTTTAGATGAGCAATATACTTTTCCTCAAATTCCTTAATCCTCTCCACTTCTATCTCATCCAAATACCCTTGAATGGCTGCCCAAAGCACAACCACCTGCTGCTCAAGCGGAACAGGGTTAAAAGGAGGTTGCTTTAAAATTTCAGTAATTCTTTTACCTCTTTCAATTTGGGCACGGGTTTGAGGGTCTAAATCAGAAGAGAATTGGGCAAAAGCTTGCAAAGCCCTAAATTGAGCCAAATCCAGCCTTAATTTTCCAGCCACAGATTTCATAGCTTTTGTTTGGGCAGCTCCTCCAACCCTGGAAACTGATAAACCAACATTTACAGCAGGCCTGATCCCGGCAAAAAACAAATCTGATTCCAGATAAATTTGCCCGTCAGTAATGGAAATAACATTAGTAGGGATATAGGCTGAAACATCCCCAGCCTGTGTTTCAATAATCGGCAAAGCAGTAAGCGACCCTCCACCATAATCTTTATTTAACTTGGCAGCCCTCTCAAGCAACCTTGAGTGCAGATAAAACACATCCCCAGGATAAGCTTCACGGCCTGAAGGCCGTCTAAGCAGTAAGGACATCTGCCGGTAAGCCCAAGCGTGTTTGGATAAATCATCATAAACAATAAGCGCATCTTTTCCCTGATCCATAAAATATTCACCCATGGCACAACCAGCATAAGGTGCCAAATATTGCATGGTGGCTGAATCAGCAGCAGATGCAGAAATTACAATTGTGTGTTCCATTGCTCCAACCTCCTGAAGTTTAGCTACCAGTTGAGCAACTTTTGAAGTTTTTTGGCCAATGGCCACATAAATACAAATCACATCGTGCTGGTTAATAATTGTATCCAGGGCAATTGTGGTTTTTCCGGTGCTTCTGTCACCAATAATCAATTCTCTTTGACCCCGGCCTACTGGAATCATGCTGTCAATTGCTTTGATTCCGGTTTGCAGGGGAGTATCGACGCCTTGCCTGGTGATAACACCGGGAGCTATTTTTTCAACAGGGTAGCGTACCTTAGTTTTGATTGCGCCTTTGTTGTCAATTGGATTACCCAAAGCATCAACCACTCTACCTACCATTGCTTCGCCAACAGGAACTTGTAAAACCTGTCCTGTGGTTTTAACCAAATCACCCTCTTTAACTTTGGTAAAATCTCCGAAAATCACGGCTCCAACAGAATATTGCTCAAGGTTTAAAGCCAATCCATAAACTCCTTTTCCAAAATCAAGCAACTCAGAATATTTTGCCTCTGATAACCCCTCAATCCTGGCCACACCATCACCAATCTCTGTAACCACGCCAACATTCTGCTTCTGAGCCTGAAGTTTTAAATCCTTAATCTGATTTTCAATTTGACTGAGTAGATTTGCCATCTGCAATTACCTCCTTTACTTGAATTATTTTTCCCAAAACTGACTCATCCCAAATTTTATCCCCAATCCTAAGCTTAAAACCCCCCAGGATTTCCGGATTAATATTTACTAAAACTTTAGTAATCCTAACCTTTTTCTCCACAATTTTCTTCATCTTATTAATTTGTGCGAGAGACAAAGAAATAGTTGTCTCAATAATCATTGTATGCTCCCGTTCTTTCCTTCTTAATTCTTTTAAAAACTCAGACATGGCGAAAATAGCCTGTGATCTTGGTAAGGATTTTAAAGTCTTAATCGACTTTGTTACCTCACCCTCGATAATTCTACCATCAGAGAAACTTTTTTCAACAAGATGCTTTACTATTTTTAGCAAGTGTTTGTCTTTTTTTCATAAGT
>JAMCTD010000123.1 GCA_023380995.1 Patescibacteria group bacterium | reverse complement strand
AAGAAGAAATCAGGGATTTGGGAAGTGAACCTGGGTTTATTTCACCTGTGGGAATTAGCAAAAAAGTAAAAGTGGTGGGTGATTATTCTCTTAGGACAATAAAAAATGCCTACACAGGAGCCAATAAAAAACATAAAGATTACCTGAATGTGAATATAGATAGGGATTATAAGGTTGATATTGAGGCAGATATTGCTTTGGCAAAAGAAGGATATCTTTCCAAAAATGGTATACCTTTGGTTGCTAAAAAAGGAATTGAGGTAGGCAATATTTTCCAGCTTGGTTTTCATTATTCTTCAAAGATGAAAGGAGCAAATTTCCGGGATGCTGATGGTAAAGAAAAGCCTTATTACATGGGTTGTTATGGTATTGGGTTGGCGAGAACTTTGGCCACAGTGGTAGAGGTTTTTCATGATGACAAGGGGATTATTTGGCCGGAAAGTGTAGCCCCGTTTCAGGTTCATCTTTTGGGATTGGGTTTGGAAGAAAAATCAGTGATGGAAATGGCAGAAAAAATATACAAGCTGCTTTTGGCTGAAGGAATAGAAGTTTTGTTTGATGACCGGGCCGGGGTATCTGCCGGGGCCAAATTTGCAGACAGTGATTTAATAGGAATTCCATACAGGGTGGTAATTTCAAAAAAGACTGCTGGAGATAAATTGGAATTTAAGAAAAGATCAGAAAAAGAAACCAGATTTATTTCCTTTGAACAATTATTGGAAACCGTTAAGAATCCTCATTGATTTTAAAGCTAATTTCTGGTACATTACCTAGCTAATGATAACTAAAAATATTGTTAAACAACCCAAGAGTGTGGTGGAAGTGACTGTAACAGTGCCTTGGACTGATATACAGCCTGTTTGGGATCAAACCTTGCAAAGGATGGCTCAGGATGTGGAACTGCCTGGTTTTAGAAAAGGTACTGCTCCGCTTCCCATGGTTGAGCAAAATTTGGGGATTAAACTGCAAGATGAGGCATTAAAATCTGCCATGCCTAATTTTTTAATTGAGGCTTTAAAAGGCACAGACATTGTTCCTATTGATTATCCAAAATATGAGTTAATGTCTTTTGCCAAAGGTGCTCAGATGCAATTTAAAGCCACCATTACCAACCGGCCGCAAATTAGTGTAGGAAATTATAAAACTATCAAGGTTGCCAAAGTTGCCCCAAAACCTGTAACTGATGAGGAAGTGGGTAAGGTAATTGATGATTTGTATAAAAGGTGGCAGGCAAAAAATCCTGCAAAACAGAATCCCCAAGTTTCCGGTAACACTCAAAACAGCGGACCTTCTGGCTCAATTAACTTTAATGGTGGGCAATCCCAACCTTCCGGAAATGGGCAAGCCTCTAGTGGCCCTGATGATGCTTTTGCCCAAGCTATGGGAGCAATGTCCCTTATAGAGTTGAGAAATAAAGTTAGGAAAGACCTGGAAGCAAATAATCAATACAACAATGAATTGGATTTTGAAGAAGCAATTTTACAGGAAGTAGAGAAAATTACCACAGTAGAGCTTCCTGAAATATTAATCACAGATGAATTAAACAGGATGCTGGTATCTTTACAAAGAAGGGTTGCTGATATGGGATTGCTTTTGGAAGATTACTTAAAAGGCCAGGGAAAAACTTTGGAGGCTTTAAAAAGTGAGTGGAGGGTACAGGCTGAGAAAAATGTCAGGATGGAACTGGGGCTTTCAGAAGTAGCCAGGCTTGAAAATGTTATAATTTCTGATGAGGATTTGAGGATAGAAATAGATAAAATTCAGGATCAAAAAGTTAAACAACAATTTGAAGCACAAGAGCCAAGATTACACTTAAGGCATGCCTTAAGACAAACAAAGACCTTAGATTTGTTAAAAAAGATGGTTGCCTCAAGTTAACACAGAGAGTATAATTTTCAAGTAATATTTCCTTCCAATAAATGGATAACTGTATTTTTTGTAAAATAGCAAGGAAAGAAATACCAAAGGAGTTTGATTATGAATCTGATACCTTGGTTGCTTTTGCAGATATTAACCCGTCTGCAGATGTCCATATTTTAATTGTTCCAAAAGAACATATTGGAGGGATGCAGGATTTGGGGAATATTCATGGGGTTTTACTGACTGAAGTTTATCAGACAGTAAAAAGGTTGGTAGAAAAGCATAATTTGGAAAATGATTTGTATAGAGTGGTAGTAAATGGTGGGAAAGCCCAACACGTACCACATTTGCACTTTCATTTATTGGGTGGAAAGTGGTATAAATTTATATAGCAAATTTTTAAAGGAGGTGAATTTGAGTTAAGAATATCTTAACTCGTATTTATGTCAATAGTAGTAAAAGCTGGGCCGGGCGATAGCACGGATTCAGTAATTAGAAAATTTCAAAAAAAAGTTGTGATGGAGGGAATAGTCCAAGAAATCAGGGACAGGTCTGTTTATCGGAAACCATCAGAGCTTCGTCAAGAATATTTAGCTGAAAAACGCAGGAAAATTATGCGTGCCAGGCGGTATAGTAGGTGATGAGCGAAGCGAGTCATCCCGATCTTGTATCGGGATCTATATAGATTCCTGCTTTCGCAGGAATGACAAAGGAATTGTATGTTATTAGATAAAACCCCACCTTTTGCTATCTCTTTATTCTTAATTTCTGACAAAAGAAGCCTTAAGGTTGAAACCTTAACTTCATCTCTTGCAAGTTGGGCCTCTTTTAAATCAGATTGGATTTTATCTAATAACATACAATTCCTTTGTCATTCCTGCGAAAGCAGGAATCTATATAGATCCCGATACAAGATCGGGATGACTCGCTTCGCTCATCACCTACTAT
>JAMCTD010000122.1 GCA_023380995.1 Patescibacteria group bacterium | reverse complement strand
ATAAGGTTGCCCCATTTAACATATTTCCCAAATCAAAACTTCTCCTGATAAACTCACTTCTTCTGCTTTTATTATGACTGACAAAAAAGATAATCAAATTACAGCTTTTTACCCTGGGGCAATGGCAGATGCTCACCTTTTGTCTTTAAAAAATCTTAAAACTGATTTTGCTGTAATTTCCCCAAATAATCCTCAGGCAATGATCAATTTTTGTAAAGAATGTCAGGAGATGAGTATCCCCTATATGCTGGATCCAGGCATGCAACTTCCGGCTTTAGGCGCTGATGATTTAAAAAATATGTTAAATGGGGCAACCTTATTAATTGGGAATGATTATGAAATCTCGCTTTTGAAAGAAAAATTACCCTTAAATGACCAAGAACTTTTAACTCAAGTTAAAATTTTAATCACCACTTTAGGAGAGAATGGTTCTATTATTCAAACCACCAGCCAAAATATTCAAATTCAGGCTGCAAAACCAACAGCAGTTTTAGATCCAACCGGTGCAGGCGATGCTTACAGGGCAGGGTTTTTGGCAGGTTTTTCAAAAGACTTAGATTTAAAAATTTGTGGCCAAATGGGTTCAATTGCTTCTTGTTATGCAATAGAAAAATATGGTACAACTAATCACAAATTTACTGTCTCAGAGTTTTGTAAAAGGTATAAGGAGAATTTTGGAGAAGAACTTAAACTACTTTAACCTTTATAAGGAGCGATAGTAAACAGAACGACCCCCTAGGTTTGGAAAGCGGTCTTCAGACACTGAAGTCCAACTGACGTATAGCCTGCCAGAGTAAAAACATGCACCAACTATACCACTTCCACCACCCCAAGATCCAAGTAAACGCGTAAGTGTAGCTCCACTTTGTTGATCTGAAAATTTACCAATATCTAAATATTGACCACTAAACAACTTTGAGTCCTCACTCGCAACAATATATTCATTAACATTCATACCTAATCTCCTTTCGGCAGTAATAAGATTTCTTAAGCTTTGTTCTGTTGTATTTCTGTATGGAGCCCGAACACATGCATCATAATCAAACCATCCTGACCGATCTTCTTCATTTGTCACAGGATTCCCTTTTTTCATACAATTACTACTTGCCTCATCTTCTACACCTTTCAATTCGGAAAAAATTCTACCAAGTAACGGCCTTTGTGATTGCTTCATAAGCTGTTCTGGCAGATAACCAATTCTTCTATCCTTTTCTGCAAGCTCTGCTAGCTCTTCTAGGGTTCGATCGCAAGTTGGGACAACAAGTTTCAGCCCAATCTTTTTTCCACGAACTGTCCAGATCGTTTGAAATGTTTCAGTAATCAATCCTGGAGTCAACGGTCCTTTGTTAAAATCTCTTACTGCTCTAGCAACGGAACTTTGCGTAGAGAGCGACGGCGACACGTCTTTTCTCCTCACAACATTCCGCATCTCCTTAAAAATTCCATCCCAAGTTAATATCGGTCCTCTATTTAACCCTCTTAGTGTCTCAGCAATAACTTCAGCTTGTGCCAAATCTTCATTATTTTTTCCGGTTTTGGTTGGATCTTTTCGAAATCTTTCTTGTACTCCTTCAAAGTCTATTGGCATATTGGTAGGTTTTATAACATCCCATAAGATACTTGTCAAATCTCCTGTTAACATCTATACTTGACACTAACCTAAAAATCATCAAAACATGCAATCAGATATTAAAGATAAAAAGTTAGCACCCAAAGGCAAGCTTAGAATTGAATGGGCTGGTTCTCAAATGAAAGTACTAAACCTGCTAAATAAACGCTTTACCAAAGAAAAACCCTTAAAAGGAATAACTTTAGGAGCCTGTCTTCATGTCACTGCTGAAACTGCCAATTTAATGATCGCTTTAAAAAATGGCGGCGCTAATTTAGTCCTGTGTGCCTCAAACCCCCTGTCCACCCAAGATGATGTAGCAGCTTCTTTAGCAGAAGATTTTGGTATTCCTACTTTTGCCATCAGAGGGGAAGACAAAAAGACCTATTATAACCACCTAAACACTGTATTGGATTTCTATCCTCAAATTACCATGGATGATGGAGCAGATTTAGTTACCCTGTTGCACACTGAAAGGAAACAACAACTTCCCAAAGTGATTGGTTCATCCGAAGAAACCACCACCGGAGTCATCCGCCTTAAAGCTATGTTAAAAGATAAATCCCTAAAAATCCCGGTGATCGCTGTTAATGATTCAAACACCAAACACATGTTTGATAACCGCTATGGCACAGGCCAATCCACCATTGATGGAATAATCAGAGCCACTAATGTGCTTTTAGCTGGCAAAAAATTTGTGGTAGCAGGATATGGCTGGTGCGGAAAAGGGCTGTCCCTAAGAGCCAGAGGTATGGGTGCCCAAGTCATTGTTACTGAGGTTGATCCTTTAAAAGCTTTGGAGGCTGTAATGGATGGGTTTGAGGTGATGACTATGGCGGAGGCTATAAAAGTGGCTGATATTATTTGCACAGCCACTGGTAATAAAAACGTCCTTTCCCTAAAAGCTCTCACAGCCCTAAAAGATGGGGCAATTGTGTCAAACACGGGCCACTTTAATGTGGAGTTTGATTACGAAGGCTTAGTTAAAGTTGCCAAAAACAGAAGACTCCTGCGGGATAACTTGGAAGAAATTACTTTAAAGGATAACAAAAAAGTTTTTGTGCTGGGAGAAGGCAGGCTTATCAATTTAGCTTCAGCAGAAGGCCATCCACCTGATGTGATGGATATGAGCTTTGCCAACCAGGCCTTGGCAGCAGAGTTTTTAGTACAAAATAAAGGCAAGTTAAAGGTGGGTGTTTATACTGTACCAATAGAGTTGGACGATATGATCGCTGCCCTCAAATTAGAATCCTTAGGTGTCAAGATTGATAAACTTACTGAAGAGCAAAAAAAGTATTTAGCCTCTTGGCATGAAGGAACCTAAATCATCTTCCTTCTTCAGCGTTTTTTAAGCGCAAAGCTATACCTATAGCTAGTGACTCCCCTAATCTTTTAACTTCAGTAGCATAAGGAAGCGGGGTTGCCCTTCCGTCTTGTACCAAAGCTACCACTGGCTGTTCTGTCCAACTTTGCACTAATGGTTCTCCTGG
>JAMCTD010000121.1 GCA_023380995.1 Patescibacteria group bacterium | reverse complement strand
ATCAGAAAAGTTCATTGCTGTTTGAGCTGTTGTCCTAGGACGTCCAATAACATCAGCATAACTAGTAGGTGAAGTAGGATTATCCTGTTTAACTAATCTAATAATAGAGTTAACCTGACTACCACTTCCCATACCATAAAGGCGTAAATATGCTCCTGTAATAGTTGCTCCTGTAGGAATTTGAACACCGGTAAAGCGGAAAAACCCACTACCATCAGTGTAAGTATTATCCTGGTGGAATAATGTAGATACTGGTGTACCAAAGAACTGAGAGCCATTAAACCAACGTCCATTATCAAGATCATTATTGACTGCATAATCTAAAGTTGGTCCACCTGGGGTAGGTGTTGGGGTAGGTGTAGTTGATGCTCCGGGTGTTGGAGTGGGTGTGGGAGTAGGTACTACTGCATCAGAGACAGCTAAAAGTGTGGGTCTTAAAGTATTATCATTCCAAGTTGTTCCATTATCCAAAGAGACTCTGAAGTAATACTCAGCCTGTGTACCTGGGATTAAGGGATTATTCTCAGCTAACCAGGAGGTTGAAGCAATATCTGAACTATTGAAAGAAACTGGTTGAGAGTTATTTGGTTGGATATTGGCAGCAATATCATCAATCCCCCAAGTTCCATTTCTTCTGACCTCAAATCTAACAGAAGTAGTAGAACAATCACCTGATGATCTGGCTGTCAAAGATACAGGATCACCTGTGATAGCAGTAGTGCTTCCCCAAGAAAGGGAGGATAAAGTACATGGACCAGTATATGTAGCAGGAGCAGCAAGGGCTGCTGTGAGGTTTTGGATATAGAATAGATCTCCCCTGGCAAAGGCTGGTTCATCTATATATTTAACAAGCTCTGATTGAGGTTCTTTTAGTATATATGCCTTGGCTTGGAATAATGCAGAAGGATTATATAATTGCTGTAGTGTTCCTTCCCCTACAGTTTGATCAAACTTAGACACAAACCAATATGGAGCCACATAATTATATTCATCTACAGCCTCTTTAACTTTTGCTGAAGCGGTAGCTATGGAATTTAAGCTTTCTCCAAGCTCTGGTGTCATGTACATGAAGTTTCTGGCAATATTTAGGTTAGCGCCATAAGCCAAGTTAGGACTCATAACTAATCCTCCAATACCCCAGAAAGGACTATCTTTAGAGAAGTTATTAGTCCTTAAACCTAACAAATGATTATAGGTGGCTTGAATTGCTGAATCCTGAGTACCAGTAACCAGTTGCTGGAGTTGAAGATAACCCAAGTAACCAGCTATATATTGGTTTAATACATATGGTTTGCTCAAAAGGAAACTATCAGTTGGCGGAGTTTCCAATTTAGCACTAATTGCATTGAAAATTGAGGCAGCAGCACCAAATGTTTGGGCATATTTCCAGGCAGCATAGAAAGAATATGGTGGGTAAGATGCCCAACCACAAGCAGCAGCGCTACACCGGGGCGTAGTTCTGGCAGCAAATGAGGTGTATTTAGACAAGATATCTTGAGGAATATCAAATACTTCCCTGGCTGCCCCACTGTTCCAACCAATATGGACAATATTGGTAAAATCATAAGTTGACCCTGGACCATAATTGCTCTGCAGGTAAGTTCTTACTTGAGTTTGAAAAGTTTATATGCTAAAAGGTAATGCTTGAATTAAAGTAACTACTGTTTCAGAAGGATTTTGGAAGTAATCAAATATTTCACCAAACTCCCTGGTATCTCCGTAATACCCTACACCATATTGGTCATACACACTGGAATGGAAATAACCAGGCCGCAAGTGTCCTGCTGTTAACATCTTTTGCACTTCTGTTTCCAGTCTCAACTGCAGCGCAGCAGATGATAACGGCGTTGGAGCATTATTTACAGATACTGTAGCAGCTTGGGGCAATCTGACTGGTGTTGTGTTTGCAGGATTAAAGGTAATCAAAGTATTACCCTTTAGCATATAAACTTTGCCTTTATAAGGGATTGGTGGACTTTGAGTAGTACCTATTTTGCCATAGACGCCGTTATTGCTGCCAAATTCGCCAAAATTGCCAACATTATCATAATATGCACCATTATCATAACCAGGTGCTATGTTTGAAAGACTATAATCAAAATAGGTCCAACCCCTGTTGGATTGCCCATAAGGAATTGTAATATCATAAGCTCCGGATCTGTTGTCTCCCCACAGCGCCCAATAAACCAACTTTCCTCCAGAGGCAAAACTCAGTGGTTCATCATTAGCTTCAGCAATATCTCTTGGGTCAACTCTGCTGACAAAATGCGTGCCAAACTTCCACCCCACCAAACCACCGCGCAATATTGGATCAAGCATAGAAGTATACATGGTGGTGTGATATAAAATTCCATCTACTCCCACAACTGCCGGGTATCTATTTCCGCTGCTGGTTTCATTTGTCCAGGTAAAAGGAGCATATTCCATCCTTCCGTTGTTATCCGAATCAAAGGTATATTCCTGACCATTTGTGCTATCAAGAATAAAGTCAGTCCTGCGGAAAGGAGAATTCTCGTAGTAGCTTGTAGTTTTACTAACGTCGATTAGAAAAGTACCAGGCGTCCAATAAGTATCGCCTTGCAGAGCTGTACTGGCAGGGCCAATAAGATTTCCTGCAACACAATTTACTGTAATGGCAGGATAGCACTCTGGGAAGAACTGTTGTTCCTCACGGTAATTTAAGGTTGTATCAGAAAATCTATAGTTATGAGACCCACCAAACACTACATAATCTTTAGCAGGAGTTTGGGATTTATCAGTATAAATAACAGGCCAATATGAGTGGAAACCTTGGCCTGGTAACTTCTGTGATTTCCATCTTAAGATAGTAGCTGGATTATTAGGATCAGTAGGATTGGCATTTAATGAGTAGGCATAACTGTCATTTGAGGCAAAATATAGTACATTGTTTTTGTAAGCTGGGGAGAAAAGGATGGGTCCATCTGTTTTGTATCTCCACTTTAAGCTTCCTGTCACAGCATCTAAAGCATAGAAGTAACCATCCCTGTTTCCTGCATAAATGGTGTTGTTAATGACTAAAGGATTTGTCTCAAAGCCTGCTTCTGCTTCATAGGGAGTATAACCATTTATTGCTTGACCAGTGTTGGCATCAATGGCATGGATTTTTCTATCATAACCCCCTACATAAGCAGTCAATATATTATTTACTGTAACAACTGTAGGAGAGTTACCAAGTGGTAGTTCTGTAGGATAGACCCATTTAACTTTAGTAGTGGTAGAGGTAGAGGTTAGGTCAAAAGCATATAATCCTTTAGATGTGGAGATATATGCTGTGTTGTTGGTAAGTATTGGTTGGATTTTGTATGGGATGTAAGGTTCAATGGGTTGATACCATTCCACATTCAAAGCTCCCCTTACCTCTGTTTGGTTTTGAGCTGTACTATTTACCCAGGATGTTCTTTGGTAATTACCCCCCACTGTATACCAATCAGTATCTGCTGGAAGTGTAGTTGCGCCACCGGAAGGAGGAGCAGTGACAGTTAAATCATTAGATCTTTGGGAAGAAGTACCTAAAACAGCATCAAAGTGATATTGGGGATTACTACTGCTACAAAGTAGGTCTACCGTACAAACATCAAACCAGGTAGAGGTAGTCCAGGCAGCTACGGCATGTAAATTACTATCAAAAACAGCAGTGCCTGATACTACATCTGCATCTGTACCCATATAGACACTTCTTTTGATATTAAAGTTAACTGTTTGACCAACACAGGAAGAATTAGCACCTGTCACAGATAATGTCACAGGAGCATTACCGGATACAGAAGTAGTATTCCACAAGGCAGTATTTGCAACAAAGGTACAAGGGGCTGGAGTTGGGGTTGGGGTAGGAGTTGGGGTTGGAGTTGGAGCAGGCGTAGATGTGGTACCTGACCAGCCCGAAATTCTTGCCATCAATTGCCACCAGGCAGAAGCTACCCTGTCTCTGCCCACATTACCGGCAGCATCCAAATGCCCACCATCAGTAGTGTAGCCTGAATATAAAGCCGGATAACCACTGCTATCAACAATAGCGTTACCTGCAGGATCATGAGCTTCAATATCAGCCATATCAAATAATATTCCCCCATTGGCTGCTATGTATTGCCTAAGTAAATCATTAAATGCTGCGTGTTCCCGATTATTAGTGGGGCTTGACTGCAAAGGAGCAGCCATCCAAACAAAGGTGACGTTCGGATAAGTGGCAATTAAATTCTCCATTGCCGGACGGTACATATCCCAAATCTGTTGGCCGGTAAAGGCAGTATTTGGCCAAAAATCAACCCAACAAAACTTCATAAAAGCTACCTGAAGATGACTACCATAAGTGCTAAGTAGATTTACAAAACCGGTAACTTTAGATTGAGGATCTAAATTATTGCCTGCAGTAAAATCCCCTATACCTGAATTTGTGTCATACCAGGTATTTGCCGGATTACTAATCCTCACAACAGAATACCTGGCAGGGTTTTGAGTAGCCAAATCATCAATACCCGCAAGCATATTAAAGCCGGTAGACTGATGGTTAAACAAAACATCCAGGATTCTGGCTGCATCTAAATTAGCTTGAGGAATCACTGAAGCATCAATATTGCTGTTATTGATCACAAAAGATACCTTGGGAGCAGAAGTAGTACTGGGCGAAGGTGTACCAACCGGAGTAGAAGTTGGAGCTGGAGTTGCAGTAGGTGTTAAGGTTGGAGTAGGTGTAGGAGTAGAAGTTGGAGTAGGTGCGGGAGTGGCTTGAGGCGATTCATATACTTCTAAAGTAGCCAGTTGGTATTGGTTGGGATCAGTACCTGCATTAGGATGGATCCTGACATACCTGCCGCTTCTGCCAATAGCGCTATTAAAATTACCGGAGGCTCCTGACCAAACAGGAGCATATCCTATCCCATCAGAAGATAGCTCAATATCATAGTTAGTAGCAGAAGCCGAACCCCAATTTACTACCACATTACCCACCAAATAATTGGCCCCTAAGTCTACAGCTATCCATTGGTTTCCCCCAGCTGCTGAAGTCCAATAGGTAGCAGAGTTCCCATCCACGGCATTGGCAGGACTGGAGCCTACAGCTGTAGATGATACTGATACTACTGGCTTACCATAAGCCAAATCCCCTGCAGTTTGGGCTTTAGCTAAATCCCTTCCCAGCCAAAAATTAGATACCAGCCCTAAAACTAGTAGGATAAATAATATTTTTATATATTTAAGTTGTAATCGCATAGTTCATTGTCATCCTGAACTTGATTCAGGATCCATAATTATTTATATGGATTCCAGATCAAGTCTGGAATGACAGTTTTGAAACAGATATCATTCTGTTTCACGCTTATATTAAATTATCTTTTGATCTATTAAGTAATATTTCATATTAGTTATTCACTGAGCTGATGAACTTGCTTGACTTTGAGTTGGTTCTGGTGTTTTCAACAAACTTGATGAACTGGCTACATTCGTGTAAACCGAATTGTAGCTGGCTGTAGAAGCAGGAGTAGGCAACACAGTTGGAGCTGAAGTCGGAGACCCGGAGCCTGCCGAAGGAGTAGGAGTAACTTGGGCTGACGGTGTAGCTGACAATGTTGGTGCTACTGATGGTGTGGCAGTTGGAGTTGGTTTGGGCAAAACATAACTTTCCCCAAGTAAAGTAAGTTTGGCCGGTATGGCACAAATCTTGTTATTTGAATTAAACAGTGAAGTTAAAGCAGGATTGAAACCACAAGTATCTAACCAGAACCACTTGGCCACATTTAAATTATTATTCTCTAAAAATTTCAAGCTGGCTTTCATAAAACTTACTCCTCCATTGGGCGCATTATTCCCTACCCCAAGCTCACTAATCCAAATAGGTTTACCTTTCCACAAAGGCATACTCTCCATATAAGCACGCATCTCACCTAAATATTTTTCCAAATCTGAAGCATTGGACCAACGGGCAACATCTGTAGCCAAATAATGGATGTTTAAACCATCAAGTGGTGGCTCAACATTGAAAAACCCTTTATAGGCAGTCCTCCAGGCATCCAAAAACGCCTTAGGAGTAAAGCTCCCCTTGCCTCCCCCTATACCTGCCGGTAAAACTAAAGCCTGAGGGTCAACCTCTTTAATGGCTTGATAAAACTGGTGGTAAATTAAGGCATAAATTTCCGGAGAGACAGGTTCCATAATATAAGGATCTAGGGATGATTCCGCTCCTGGTTCATTACCCACAAACCAGGCAGATCCGCATCTTTCTAAAACTAACTTTGACAACTCTTTACTAGGCTTACCGTTAATAACTACAGCTGTAGGCTGATCAAACCAGGCTGTACTCTCCTGGGCAGCAACCCTGATTACCATTTGGAAATTGGTTACAGAGGCAGGTACTTTACCATAGCCTAAGACATAATTCCATTTTTGAGCTTGAATAGGAGTAGTAATCTGGCCAAATTGTGTAAAAGGAGTTTTATCTGCTTGCAGGAAAAGTTTGACAGCCTCCGGAGTTTGAGTTTTTACCCAAGCTCCGAAAACAACTATATCCCCCTCATTTACTTTTTCTTTAAAAGTTTGGACAATTTGAGTGCCTGAAGGACTTTTGCGGTTGTTAATTTTAACGGAAGTTTGACTGTTTAAAATATTGTCTTTGGCTGTTTCAATATTAGCATTACCGCTGCCCCCTGCTGTAAGAGACGTCCATCCGGTGGGATTCTGACCTCCCAAACCTTTAAATTCTGTATTGCTTAAATTATCCCCCATTAAAAGATGCAGGCCCAAAGGATCTGCGTAATTTGAGGCATATTTACCAACCATATAGACTTTTTTGCCTGAACCTAAACTAGTATCATAGGTATAATAAAGAGGAGTATTTAAAACTTCTATTTCCTGGCTTAAATCTCCGCCAGTATAAACAAAGCCCTGTTTTTCTGCAGGTATTGTGGAATTACCACTACAAAAAGTTGCCTGAGAGCTGGGCTTAGGATAAAGCAGATTAAAAAGCCTGTCTTTAAAAGGCAAAAACAAGGCTGAGGTTAAAAACAATATTATACCAAGCGCCGATAAAGTAATTACCAGCCTTGTTTTCTTACTCTCTCTGTTGCTGTATTCCGTTAACCAAGTACCCACGTCCTGGTCTAAAACATCATGGCCATATATTAAATTCCTCATAGCTTTTGTGATTTTTTTGAAAAGAGTTATAAAAATCATGGGGCAGTGTTTTTAAATCGTTTTAAGATATCCTTCCTTGTTGATCGTCTTTGGTAGGGGTCTGAGTATTTGCTTGAGGTTTTGGAATAGATAAAGGCATTGAACCAAAATGATCTGAGGATTTTCTTTTCCTGAGCGCAAAAAAGAGAAATACTACAATTGCAACTCCCACTAAAACTCCAAAATAAACCAGGGTGATTTGCCCAGGCAGATTTTGCGCAGGCAAAGAAGCCTGAGGAATATCAATCTGGACACCAAAAACTTGAGGAGTAATAAGCGGAGCATTTTCTTTCACTTCAATCTCAAAACTCTTCTCTGCTCCTTTGCCAAAAACACGGACTACATGCTTGCCTGCTGTTATATTTTGAAAACTTACTTCACCGTTTTGATCAGTCACGCCCTGCACAGGATTGCTGTAAAGGGTAACATTAACCCCGGCAACCGGTCTTCCGGTTGAATCTGTAACTGTAACTTTGGCATTATAACCCGGAAGCTGCAACGTAGTATCAACAGAAGAAACAGTTCCGGAATCATTATTAGAGGTTGCCCTAAAATGAAGCAGTAATCCGGGAACAAACAAAGGACTTTCCAACTTTACAACATGATCTTTTACAAGCTCTTTGCCGGCAACGCTTAAGAAATATCTGTTGTTATCCAAACCATAATCTACAACAGTATCTGCATTCTCGTTTGTTTGCCAGGAAATAGTGGCTGAATCAGTTGAAACTGAGGTAACTTTTAGATCTGAAATGCTCAAAGATGTACTTGCCGAACCACTCTTAGGTGTAGCAGCCGGTTTTGCCGGAGCAGTCCCACCTACCGTAAAAACCCCACCGCCGCTTCTTCCTAGGTTTAAGGAGTCTGTGGAATCAGAAGTCCTGGGAGCCTGTGATCCTCCTATAAAAGCCACTGTAGCTGATCCTGCTGTCTTACCTTTAAACCTGATAGTGGCTACTGTCACACTACCTGAAACACCGGAAAAATTACCCCTGGAAATTTTAATTATTCCCCCGCCATAGGCATTTTCTGCCTGGATCCCAAAAGCTCCTGTGGGTGAAACTGAAACAACATCCAGTTTATCCTGGGGATAGGAAAGAAAAGCAGATACAGCATTAACAGATTCCCCTTGAGTATTTAATACCACTGAAACTGATTTGGTGTCTCCCAGATAAATATTCCCACTTCCCGGGGCAAGATATAGTGTTGAGGCAAAGGTTAGATGAGGGGTAAAAAAGAGGACGAAAAGAAAACCGAATGAAAAAATAAACCACTTAAAGTTCTTGAAGCTAAACTTCACATCCGCCTTCATATATATAATAACAAAGTACCGTATATATTTTGGCAAGTCAATAAGTCAGTTTTCACGCAACCTCAAATTGGTCCCCTTGCGGTCGCAATTGAGTTATTGCTACAAACTACAAGCTCCATTACAATGGGTATAAGATGATTACTTTCTTAGAAATATTTATCTTTTTTATTTCTAGTTGTTTAGTTTTAGTTTTATCTTATTTTAAGATCTCCACCACTATCTTCCAACAAGTCACCGCTGCCCTTCTTGTTTTCATTTTTATCCTTTTAAGCCGCATTATTTTCCCTAAAATTGGACTGTTAAAAGGGCCCTTATCACGCTTGTTATTAGTACTTTTGAGTTCATCTTTTGTTCAATTATTAATCATCTCCACAGGTGGACTTTACAGCCCATTTTTAATCTTGATTCATCTTTATACATTAGGTGCAAGTTTCCTTTTAAATACCCGCTCTTATCTTTTCTTTTTGCTTTTCTCTGTTATAGCTTTAGGGGTTAATACTTTTTCTAATCCTGACATGCTGGCTCTTTTTAAAAACGACCCCGGTCCGGCAATTCTTTACATGCTTTCTTTTATAGTTATTGTCCCGCTTGCTCATTTTTTAATTTACAACTACCGCCTTAAAGATAAACTATTTAAAACTGCTAAAGAATACGCTCAGGTAGGTCAGCAGCGGGAAGAATCAATCCTGGTCAGTCTGCAGGAAATAATTATTGTCACCAATACCCAACTGCAAATCCTTTCGGCAAATACCACTGCTGAAAAAATACTTCACCTTTCACAATCCGAGCTCGCACACCAACCGCTCCTGAAAGTATTGCCGCTGGTAGATACAGCAAATAACCCCATTCAACTTTCAGCCTTGTCTTTAGATAGGCTTTTTACAGATAAAGCTGCCAGGATTATCAAGGGCTTTTCCCTACAGCCTCAGGGAGAAACACGAAAAAGACCAGTGATTATACAAATCAGGGCCATCCGCAGCTCCCAGGAAAAAATTAATCAGATAGTTTTTATTATCACCGATGAAGCTTTGCACAATGACTTGGGTAAACACTCTGATATTGTAAAGGCTCAACAACACTATGAGCAGCTATTAAATGAGTTAAAAAAAGCCCTTGTTTTAAGCCATCAAAACGATGCGCTGCTGAGAATTGAGCTTCTGCAAAAAATTGCTGAAGATATTCTTTTAGCCTTTGAGCTGCAAGACCACCCATTAAGAGAAAATGTTAATTTTGAAGACGTAGCTTTCATAGCAAAACAGGTGATTAAAAAACGTCAGGAACTAGCTCAAATTCTAGGAGTATCTTTGGAGTTGTCTATCCCCCGGGAAAACGTCAGCGAAGCAGCTGCCTTAGACCTTCAGGAAAGTACCCTCCCCCCTTCCCTGCAACCCATATCAGCTTTTCTGTATTACTTGATAAAAAAATGGGGCAGTATTTTAATTGAGAAATTGCTTGAGATAGGAATTCTGCTGGCTTCTGAAAATAGAGGGGCAATCATAAAAATTATTCCCCATCTGTCACAAGAGAAAAAAGTAGCCTTGGATATTACCCTGCCTTACCGGCCTTTGTCTTTTGCGGAACAATCAGACCTTCTTCAGGAATATTACGGGAACTTAGGAATTAAAACACATCTTAAAAGCGGTAGCGGCCTGGAAGGGTTTATAGCCAAAACTCTTGCTGACCGCTTAGGAACTATGTTGACCATAGACAGTAATCACTTTTCTTCTCAACTGACTTTCAGATTAGAATTTAGCACCAAGCCTTCTTCAGCTCCAATCAACCATTAAATATTTACTCTTTAAAAACCAGCTTTATGGCCTGTGACAGCGAATTGGCATTATCAGCACAAACAGTTTGAGTAAAGCCTAACTTCCGGGCTTCCATAATTCTTTTCTTCATTTGTGGTACAGACCGCAGCTCCCCTAAAAGGCCTATTTCCGCAGCAAATGCCACTTTTTGAGTAATCTCTTTATTCAATAAAGATGAAATTATTGCCATGACTACTGCTAAATCTACTGCTGTTTCATTTACTCTTAAACCTCCGGTAACATTCACAAACACATCCTTATCGTACAAAGGTAAGTTTAATCTTTTTATTATTACTGCAACCAAAATTTGCAGTCTGTTGCTATCAATTCCCAAGCCCACTCTTCTGGGCATAGGCAGAAAAGTTTTTGTCACCAGAGCTTGAATTTCTATCAAAAGAGGTCTGTAACCAGCCAGCGTTATAGCCACTGCTGATCCCGGAGCCTGAACCTTTTGCTGTAAAAAAAGCTCTGATGGATTTTTGACCTCTATCATTCCTGCTTCTGCCATCTCAAAAATTCCCACTTCATCAGTTGGGCCAAACCTATTTTTAGAAACCCTAAGTACTCTAAAATTAGAATTTGCTTCTCCCTCCAAAGACAAAACTACATCCACTAAATGCTCCAAAGTCTTTGGCCCTGCTACTGTTCCTTCTTTGGTAACATGGCCCACAATAAAAATAGGGATATGCAATTGTTTGGCCAATCTTTGCAGCCTGTGAGCTGATTCACGCACCTGCCCTACTGAACCGGCTACTCCGGTTAAATCAGACGTTTCCAAGACCTGTATGGAATCCACAATCACTAAGCCTGGTCTTGCCTGTGTAATCGCCTCAGAAATTGATAGCAACAGAC
>JAMCTD010000120.1 GCA_023380995.1 Patescibacteria group bacterium | reverse complement strand
TTGTCAAGCAGAAATTAATTCAGAAGCATTAGCAGATGGATTTTCGCCCTTAACAGCAGAAAGGTGGAGGGAATTTCTTTATGTAGTTGGAGACAGACATCCTAAAACTTTACATTATCAACTTTTACAGGAAAATGGGTATCTTAGGGAGCTTGAACAATTTACCATTAGAAAACCATAGCTTTCTGTTGGAGATAAAATTTGATATATTACAAGGTATATGGATGATCAGGGAAAGTTAAATAATCTAAGGCACTCTTGTGCCCATCTTTTGGCAGCAGCTGTGATGCAGCTTTGGCCAAATGCCAAAAGGACTATCGGGCCGGCCATTGAAAATGGTTTTTATTTTGACTTTGATTTTGGCGATATAAAAATTACCGAAGAGGATTTACCCAAAATTGAAGAAAAAATGAAACAAATTTTACCTACTTGGACTTCTTTTGAACGCTACGAGCTAACCGCCCAAGAAGCCAAGAAAGAATATCCCAATAACCTTTATAAACACGAGCTGATTGATGAGTTTTCCAAGGAAGGACAAAAATTATCTTTTTATAAATCAGGTGACTATTGGGATTTGTGTAAAGGTGGGCATTGTGAGAACCCCAGCAAAGAGATTGGAGCTTTTAAGCTATTATCTATTGCAGGGGCTTATTGGAGGGGAAGCGAGAAAAACAAAATGTTAACCAGAATTTATGGGACCTGTTTTTCAACACAACAAGAACTTGATGAATATTTAAAAATGCTGGAAGAGGCTAAAAAAAGAGACCATAAAAAATTAGGGCCTGCTTTAGATCTTTTCTTTTTTCATGAAACTGCTCCAGGCATGGTTTACTGGCTGCCTAAGGGAGTAACTATTTATAATGAGCTGTTGAAATTTTGGAGGGAGGAACACCTAAAAAGGAATTATCAGGAAACTGTTTCACCAATACTAAATAAAAAAGAGCTTTATATCACCTCAGGACATTTTGACCATTATTGGCAGGATATGTTCGTGGCAGATATGGGAGAAAATGAAGTTTACGGTGTGAAAGCTATGAATTGTCCAAATGCCATGATCATTTTTGGATTTAAAACCCGTTCATACAAAGATTTGCCACTTCGTCTTTCCGACACTGATCCATTACACAGATATGAGCAATCAGGTGTATTAAATGGCTTATTCAGGGTTAGAGAATTTAGGCAGGATGATGCTCATATTTTTGTAAGTGAAGACCAAATTGAAGATGAATATAAAAGATTGTTTGAGATTGTGGAAAAGTTTTATTCCATCTTTAAACTTGAATATTCATTTAGATTGGGCAAAAGACCGGAAAAATTTATGGGAGATGCAAGTGTTTGGGATAAAGCAGAAGAAGTGTTAGAAAAAATTCTTAAAAATTCCGGCAGACCATTTGAAGTAGCAGATGGAGAAGGAGCGTTTTATGGACCAAAGATCGACATCTTAATGAAGGATTCCCTGGGAAGAAAGTGGCAGATGGGCACACTCCAATTAGATTTCCAGCAACCAGCAAGGTTTAATTTACAGTTTACCGATTCTGATGGAAAAGTCAAAACTCCGATTGCCATCCACAGAGTAATTTATGGATCTCTTGAACGGTTTATCGGAATTTTAACAGAGCACTACGGTGGTGCTTTTCCAACCTGGCTTGCCCCAATACAGGTACAAATTATACCCATTGCTGACCGTCATCAGGAATATGCACAAAATGTACTCGAACAATTAAAGAGTGCAAATATAAGGGGTGAGATTGATCTAAGAGCTGAAAAGATGCAATCAAAAATCAGGGATGCCCAGATGCAAAAAATTCCCTACATGCTTATCATAGGGGACAGGGAAGTAACAGATAAAAAAGTTGCTGTGAGAACCAAGGAACAAAAAGATTTGGGAACAATGCCCACAGAAGAATTTATCAACAATATAAAATCAGAGATCGAGAGTAAACATGATACCAAGCAAAGTATTGAATCTAAACCGTAGCTATGATACTATTAGCAAGATCAAGATAATGGAGGTTTGTTAACTGGCTAAATTTTACCGTCTAAATGAGCATATCCAGGCTTCAGAGCTTAGGGTAATTGACTCCAAAGGTGAACAACTGGGAGTCTTATCCAAAATTGCAGCCTTGGAAAAAGCTAAGGAGTTAGGGCAAGATTTAATAGAAATTGCCCCAAATGCTAATCCTCCTGTTGCCAAAATAGCAGACTTTCAAAAGTTTAGGTACGACGAGAATAAAAAGGATAGGGCGTCCAGAAAAGGAGCAAACTTAGGGGACTTAAAAGAGTTATGGTTGTCTCCCAGGATTGCTGAGCATGATCTTAAAGTCAGGTTAAACAGGACTTTAGAGTTTATTAAGGATGGACACAAAGTAAAGCTGACGGTTAAGTTTAAAGGCAGGGAGATGGCACATCAGGAATTAGGACACCAGGTATTACAGGAAGCTTTAACTTTTTTAGGGGATAAAGTCGCGGTAGAAAGAGATGCAAAAATGGAGGGAAGAAAGTTGTCAATGATTGTGGGAAAAGGAAAAAGCGGAGCAAAAAATAATGAAGTTAGTACAGAAAATAAACAGGTTGATGTGCAACCTTTAAACGTAAGCACATCAATAAAATGATAAAGAAAGGTTAAGATGCCAAAACAAAAAACAAATAAATCAATATTAAAAAGGGTAAAAATTACCTCAACAGGTAAGATGTTAAGAAAGCACCAATTTGGTTCTGGTCATCTTAAAAGACACAAGAGCAAAGGGGCTTTAAATAATCAAAAAAAGACTGCTACTTTTTTTGGAGGAGAGGCCAAAAGATTAAGAAAAATAATCGGGCTTTAAAATATGGCTAGAGTTAAAAGAGGCGTTACATCACACAGAAAACATAAAAAAGTCTTAGAGCTTACCAAAGGCCACAAAGGTGGCAGAAGTAAGCTTATCAAGGAAGCTAAATCATCCTTGCTTCATGCAGGGGAATATGCTTTTGCTGGAAGAAAGCTGCGCAAACGTGACATGAGAAGACTTTGGATTACTCAAATGGGAATCGCCCTAAAAAATGAAGGTTTAAGTTATTCTAAATTTATCTCTGAACTAAAAGTTAAAAATATTAAGCTGGACCGCAAAATTTTAGCAGATTTGGCAGTAAACAATCCTGATGATTTCAAAAAGATTATCACTGAAGTCCGTGGCTAATAACTCTTCTAAAGCAAAAAC
>JAMCTD010000119.1 GCA_023380995.1 Patescibacteria group bacterium | reverse complement strand
TGTCACTTCTTCGAATAAATCTGTTCCTGTTTTGTCTTTGCCGGAAAAACGATAAAATTTGCCTTTTTGTTCCAACACCCTGTCGGAGAATAAAATTCCGTTTAAGTGATCAATTTCGTGTTGGAATATCCAGGCCAGCACCCCTTTTAACACCTTTGTAACTATCTTTCCGCTGTTTTCTTGGTAGGAAACTTTGATATTGGTAGCCCTTTTAACTGCACCCCACATGTTCGGGACAGATAAGCATCCTTCAAAATATTTCTTTGTCCGCTTACTTCTTGATAAGATTTTTGGATTAATGACGGAGATGAATTTCTCGCCTTTTTTAGCCACAAAAAAACTTTCCTGCAGTCCAACTTGAGTAGAAGCCAGTCCTACCCCTTCAGGGTCCTTGAAGGTTTTGGTTAGTTTAACCATGTCTTTTAGGGTTTGAATTAGCCCCGGGTTAATTTTTTTGACAGGTTTGGTCTTAAAGCGTAATTTTGAATCCGGTGCTTTAACTACTTCCATAATTTGGATGTATTGTACCAAAATAAAGCGATGGTGCCTACGGCGACCGTTTGAGTTGTTGTAGCTTCCACATAAACACCTTTGCTTTAGATTTGGCTGATGTATATCCTTTTGTAAAATTTAGGGCTTCTTCTAATATCTTGCGGTCTAGTTCTTTGGCCAGTTTAATATAAAGGGAATAATGTTTGGTATCTTGCAAATTTTCGGCCAAATAAACGCCGTATACTTGAAATTCTTTGCTTAAATTTTTTGGCCTGTTTTTGAATTTTGTTTCCCCAATAATCTTATTTATGGATTTCATTACTTTGTCGCTTCGGCAGTTGCTTCTTTTAGTAGGGTTAGTGCTTCCAAATAATTAGGTTTTAATTTTATAGCTTCTTGGAGGGTTTTAATTTCCTCATCAATTCTACCTTCGCTGTCTAAAATAAGAGCTTTGTTGTAGAAAAGTTTGGGGTCAGTAGGGCTTAAGTTAATGCTTGAATCCAGAGTTTGTAAGGTTTTCTTGAGGTAACTTTTATCAATAATTGAGAGCTCAAAATAGGTCCTGACTGCCGTCCGAAGAAATGAAACATTTTTAGGGTTTGATTTTAAGACTTCTTCTGTTTGGAGTATGGCCTCCTGCTTTAACTGTGCGGAAAGAGTGGCGTCGCTTTCCTGCAGAGCTGATGCAGCTTGGGCTGCTGTAAAGCCAAGCTCGGATTTATAGAAAGGCTCACCTGTGTTTAACTGCGAAGCGCCGGAAAGCAGATTGTATGCCCTGCCGGGATTGCCGTTGTCCTCCGCCCGCTCACCCCTGGCAAAAAGAGTATCTGCATACCAAATCTGGAAGATCGAGTATAGAAGATACACTGTTAGGAAAATTATAAAGCCTTTGGCAATTTTGGTGTATTGGGGGCGGCTGTAAATTAAATTATTTAAGACATTAGATACCGGGTATAGCTTTTTGGGCCATTTGAAGTTTCTTAGTGAATCAGTTGTAACGACTACTAAAGCCGGAAATAGATAAAAAAAGACGGCAATAATTACAACAGAAAAGAGAAAAAAGTTATAAACGAGGTAAGAGATGTAAGAGGCAAGAAGCGAGACAACAAGAAATGATTGCTCGTTCATCTTTTTGCCCAGCAGTTTACGGATTGACCAGAAAACAAACGTTATGATGACTGCCATGTATGTAGCAAATCCGACAGTGCCGGTTGTAGACAAATAATTTAAGTATTCATTGTGAGCTTTGTTATACAAAAAATCCCACTCGCTTGTTAAATTATGTTCCACAGGGCGATATTGGTAATAAGAATAGGCAAATGTTTCCAAACCTGAACCAAAAATCGGGTAGTGGCGAAAGATATCTAAGGCCCCTTTCCAAACAATCAATCTAATTTGGCCGGATTCTGTCCCGCCATTTTCAAGTTGTGTACCGGAGGATCCGCCGGTCGGCGGAGGGATAGTGATTCCAGGTCTGGCAGGGGCTGCAAATTTAGCAATTATCCTAAAGTTGGTTAGGGCTGAACCAAAGAGGAGATTGACGATTAGAAAAGAAGAGATGACAATCGGTATCCATAATTTAATTAATTTCTCTTTGAAATAAAAAACTAAAAATATTGCCAGTCCCGCCAGTAGTCCGAGCGTCGGACCCCGGGAATAAGTGAAAGTAAAAGCAAGGTACATGATGATAAGCGACATATAATATGCAATACGTTTGTGTTTACCAGAGGCGTGGAGTAAGAAATAAAGCGCAGGGAAGATTAGCATGGCAAGGTAAGCCGCCAACCAGTTGGGTTGGCCCAGTGTAGCAAAAACCCGGGCTTGGACATCTTGAATCCAACAAGAATCACTAAATTCTCCTCTTAAAATTACGCAGGAAGGTGAAACTCCAAAATGTTCCAAAATCGCCCATAGCGAAATCAAAACTCCGGAAACCAGTCCAAATTTGAGAGTAATCTTAACTTTTGCCAAATCCATGTTGGAAACAAAGGCCCAATATAATAATAAGTAGGAGATAGTCGAGAGAAGTCCGCCATTTGATCTTGAATAATACCCCCAGATAGAGGTATGGAGATCAATAGAGAATATTGCAGACAAGATATTTGCTCCTAAAAATAAAATAAGAGGAATATCAAGGGGAGTCCGCTTTAGGATAAAAGCTTTCTCGGAAATCATCTTCAAAAGCCATACTCCAACAATAATAACTGTAAAGCCATAAACAAGGATCATTTTATTGTATTCAAAAAGCTCATAATTGAAAGAAGACCAAAAAAAGGGTGTCAGTAAAAATAGCAGATAGAAACAGTAAGAAATGATTTTGTTAAGCATGAAGATTATGCTAACAGAAGTAACTTTTTAGGGCAAGTGAGTTAAATGCTGGCTCTTAGGGCATTGATGATGACTGCCACATCAATCAGCTCCTGCAATCCTGCTCCAAAAATGGGTGGAATATAGCCGAATGAGGCGAAAGCCATTCCTGCAATACTTAAACCAATACCAAAGAAAATACTCTGCAGGGCAATTTTGATGGTTCTTTTGGCAATGTGTAGAGAGCGCAAGACTAGCGAAAAGTCTCCCCCCAAAAATACAATATCTGCAGCCTCGGATGCGGCTGTTTGTTCCTCATTGCTAAATACCAGTCCGAGAAAGCTTTTATCCTAAAGCGGACTCCCCTTGATATTCCTCTTATTTTATTTTTAGGAGCAAATAT
>JAMCTD010000118.1 GCA_023380995.1 Patescibacteria group bacterium | reverse complement strand
TGGTCAGGGAAACAATAATTTGCATTTTGCCGGCTGCTGTTTCATCAATTTCTGCTTTTGCCCTCATTACAATCCGTCCTTTTCCGGTGGCATAAGCTGCCAGGATTTCTGTTTGGTCATAGATAGAAGCCCCTGTGGGAAAATCAGGGCCTTTGACAAATTTAATAAGGTCTTCTACTGTGGCTTCGCTACTGAAGCCTTCAGTCTTCAGAACCGCTTCGTCCGCCTTTGGCGAGACTTCGCTGTCAGCTTTCAGACTTTCTGAATTTTCTGTGAGTTCGTCTGATGGCTGACGGCTGACAGCTGATAGCTTCTTCGTTGGGTGCTCTATCATATAAATTAATGCATCGCAAACCTCTCCTAAGTTATGAGGCGGGATTTGGGTAGCCATACCAACAGCAATACCAGAAGCGCCATTTAAGAGTAAATTAGGTATTACAGAAGGCAGGAGGGTTGGTTCTTGAGTGGTACCGGAATAATTATCTATAAAATTAACAGTATTTTTGTTGATATCACGCAGCAATTCTTCAGAAATTGCAGATAGCCTGGCTTCTGTGTACCTCATGGCAGCAGGAGAATCCCCGTCAATTGACCCAAAGTTTCCTTGCCCATCTACCAACATATACCTCATGGAGAAATTTTGGGCCATTCTGACCATAGCTTCATAAACTGGAGCATCACCGTGTGGGTGGAAGTTTTTCAATACTTCTCCAACAACTGCAGCAGATTTTTGAAAACGCGAGGTATGGTGTAAGCCTTGCTGGTGCATGGCATAAATGATTCTTCTTTGGACTGGTTTTAAGCCATCCCTCACATCTGGTAGAGCCCTGGAAACAATAACAGACATAGCATAATCTAAGTATGCTTTCTGCATTTCTTCTACAATAGGAGCGGGTTGAATTTTACCAATATTTGACATATGTTGAAGGTTCCTTAAAAATGAAAAACGAGCTTTCGCCCTTATTTGATTATACCTTTTTCAGGCAGTTTTAAGCAAGGGTCTTTTGATCCTCTGCCATTTTTCAAAGGAACATTTTTTAGGCCAAGTTTTAAAGGATTTTCTGTACTTCTTAAATTCTTTTACTAAGACCCAATGTAGTTTTTCTGGGTCATTGATATGATCCACAAACACTTTCCCATTTAAGTGATCAATCTCGTGTTGGAAAATTCTGGCTATATAACCTGTATGTTTTTCCTCAACCAGTTTAGCTTGACACCTTCGAGGTGTAAACGTAAATGCGCGGATTTTGATGGAAACTGGACGGGAGACGATGCCACAAACTTTGCCTGTGGAAAAACAACCTTCATACCACTCCCCTTCTCTTTTAGATTTCCAGACAATTTCTGGATTAATATATGCTCTCAAATCCCCAGCTGGATTTTTTCCATCAGCTTTTACATCAACCAAAATAATCCTTTTTAATATTCCAATTTGTGGTGCTGCCAAACCTACTCCTTTTTTCTTGCCTTTTTGTTCTCCTTGGATAATTTTCAGCATCAAATCAGCAATATTTTTAATTTCAGGGGAATTAAGTTGGTTTTGTGGAATCTCTTGGGAAATTTTTGTCAGCAACGGGTCATTAGGTTTTAAAAACATGAGAGGTTTTAAGTTTTTGTTCTTTTTCAAACCTGTCTAAAGCCAATTGGATTAGTTCGTCTATTAATTCTTTGTAAGATATGCCGCTAATCTCCCAAAGCTTTGGATACATGCTGATTTTGGTAAAGCCTGGAATTGTATTGATTTCATTAACATATAATTTCCCATCCTCAGTCAAAAATAAGTCCACTCTCCCCATCCCCTCGCAACATAATACTTTAAAAGCTTTTACAGCTAAATTTTGAACTTGTTTTATTATATCTTCAGGTAGTTTGGCAGGCATTTCTAAACTTGCCCCATTTTCATCAAGATATTTGGCTTCATAAGAATAAAATTCATGTTTAGGGATAACTTCCCCTGGTATAGAAGCAATTGGGTTTTCATTACCTAACACAGCACACTCAATTTCCCTCCCAGCAATATTTTCTTCAATAATAATTTTGGAATCATAATTAAATGCATCTTTTACAGCAGCTTCAAATTGTTCTTTGTTTTGAACTTTACTGATTCCCACAGAAGAGCCTAGATTTGCAGGTTTAATAAATAATGGTAAGCCTAATTTTTGCTTTACTTCCTCAAAATCTATTTGATCGCCTTGGTGGAAAACCATAAATTTAGAAATAGGGATCTTAGCTTGTTCTAGCAACCTTTTCATTACATCTTTATCCATTCCCACTGCTGAACCTAACACAGAAGCTCCAGCAAAAGGTACGTTGGCCAATTTTAGTAAACCTTGGATAGTTCCATCTTCCCCAAAGGTTCCATGAAGTATAGGAAAAACTACATCAACAGGTTGAATATCTTGAGGTTGGGAAATATTAATTAAGTGAGCAGATTCCCCATTATTTGATAAAACTACTTCTTTGCTGAAATTACCAAGAGCCACAAGTTTTGTATCTTCCGGGTGGAGCAAGAAGTTGGATGAATCAAATAATAACCACTTGCCTGTTTTATTAATCCCTACTAAAACCACCTCATATTTTTCTTTATCTATTGCTGAAAACACGTTTTTAGCAGATTGCAAAGAGATTTCATG
>JAMCTD010000117.1 GCA_023380995.1 Patescibacteria group bacterium | reverse complement strand
TATTGCGGAAAGCTTGGGCAGACCCTTAGTCAGGATTCCTTTTGGAGGATTGGGGGATGTTTCCTCACTGCGGGGAGAGTCAAGATTAAAGCCGGATGCTGAACCAGGGCAGATTATTAAAGCAATTAAAGCAGCAGGCGTAAACAATCCGGTTATTTTGCTTGATGAAATTGACCGGGTAGCCGAGAACAGCAGAGTAGATATTATGGGGGTATTGGTGGAGCTTTTGGACCCTGCTCAAAATCAATCATTTGTTGACCATTACCTGGATTTTCCTTACGATTTATCACAGGTGATGTTTATTGCAACAGCCAACAATACCGCAAATATTGCAACGGCGGTTTTAGACCGATTGGAGCCTATACAAATGCCGTCTTATTCCGATGAGGAAAAATTGATGATAGCAAAACAATACCTTTTGCCAAAAGTTTTGGAAGAAGCGGGGATAGACAAAAACCTGGTTAAGTTTGATGATATTGTCTGGCCGCAAGTAATCCGGCCGTTGGGCTTTGACGCCGGAATAAGGTCTTTGTCAAGATCCCTGCAAATGATTGCCAGGAAAATAGCTAAAAAACTTGTGGAGGGAGAAAGCGGACCGTTTAGTATTAATAGTGAGAATTTGAGAGAATACTTAGGAGGATAAAATGTCAAATGTCAAAACTCAAATGTCAAATCTGAAACTCAAATCTTAAAACTTTTCTAGTTTTGACATTTAAGTTGTAGTTTTGAGTTTTGAACTTTGAGTTTTGAGTTATCTATGAAATCATTTAAAGCAAAACATTCTATAACTGTACCTGGTTTTGGTAAAAAACCCACCCTACAACTTATACCTCTTGGTGGAGTCGGTGATGTTACCAAAAACATGTATGTTTATGAATACGAAAATGATATTTTAATTGTTGATTGCGGTGTCGGGTTTCCGGACGAGGGTATGCCGGGAGTGGATCTTGTTATACCCGATATATCTTACTTAAACGATAAAAAACATAAAATTCGGGGGATTATTATTACTCACGGCCACGAAGACCATTTGGGCGGTTTACCCTATATTTGGCCCAAACTTCAGGTACCAATTTACACGCAGAGGTTAACTGCCGGTTTTATAAGGGGTAAATTTGCAGAGTTTAATTTACCGAAAAAATCAATTCACGAGTTAAAGATTACGGATAAACTGAGTTTGGGAGTTTTTAACATTTCTTTTTATCAGGTTGCCCACTCTGTGCCGGATTCAACCGGCGTGGTAATTAAAACACCTGTAGGCACAATCGTCCATCAGGCTGATTTTAAAATCGACTGGACTCCTCCTTCCGGCCAGGTAACGGATGTATCAACTGCTGCACTCATCGGGTCACAAAGGGTGAAACTGTTATTAATTGATTGCTTAAGAGTGGAAAAACCGGGCTTTAATAAATCGGAAAGTTTGGTTGAGGATTCTTTTGAGAAAGCTGCCTTGGAAACAAAAGGTAAGTTTTTGATTACCATGACTTCATCCAATGTCTCAAGAATGCAGCAGGCAATTAATGTAGCCTCAAGAGTAGGCCGGAAAGTTGCAGTTGTGGGAAGGTCTTTTGAAAATAATTTCCAAATTGCAAGAGACTTAGGATATTTATCGGTACCTCCCAATTTAGTAATAGCATCTGATGCCATATCGTCTTTTGCACCTGGAAAAGTTTTGGTTTTAATTGCCGGTTCTTTTGGCCAGGTCGGATCCTCATTGTCCCGTGCTGCTAATGGTGATCATAAACAAGTAAAACTCCTAAAAGGAGACAGTGTGCTCTTTTCCGCAGATCCGATTCCTTCCACAGAAATGGCTTATAATGCCTTAATAGATGATTTAATAAATTTGGGAGTAAAAGTTTATTACTCGGCCATTACTTCTGATTTGCATATCTCAGGTCACGCCGCAGCAGATGAGTTGAAGCTGATGGTTAATTTACTCAGGCCTGAATATATGATTCCGATCGGCGGAGAGTTTCGGCACATGCGGCATTTTTCCAATATGTTTCAAAATATGGGTTTTACCCAAAATCAGATTCTTGAGCTAAAAAGTGGACAAATTGTCGAAATATCGGACAACGTTTCCGTTAAAGGCGCAATTGAAGTACAGAATATTTTTGTTGACGGTTTGGGAGTTGGGGATGTCGGGCATGTTGTTTTAAGAGACAGGCAGGTGATGAGTGAAGAAGGGATCGTAATAGTGCTGATACCTTTTGATACACAAGAGGGCAAAATAGTCGGCGAGCCGGATATTATTTCCCGGGGATTTGTTTTTGAGGATATTGCCAGTGATTTATTGCAAGAAGCTAAAGAGGTTGTTAAAAAGGGTTTGGAGAGCCATGATAAAAGGATTTCGGATTGGCGTTTTACCAGGCGTTCAATTGAAGAGAATTTGGAGAAGTTTTTATACCACGCAACTGAACGCAGACCGTTAATTTTGCCGCTGATTGTAGAGGTATAAAGCCTATAGTAGAATATGGTATAATATATATATGTCCCGACGCCGTTCAGTTTATAAACTGCCAAAACTTAAATTAAAACAAAGAACCATTGTTGCTGTGGCTTCGCTGATCTCTTTTATTTTAGCCGCACTCTCTGCTATTACTTTAGCAACACATTCGCAGTCTTTACAATTTTGGCGCCAGTTCTTATTTGATCTGTTTGGATGGACTTCTTTGCCTCGAAAGTCCT